>JALYHX010000089.1 GCA_030776305.1 Myxococcota bacterium | reverse complement strand
CCTGCAAGTCGTTCGGCGATCCAGACGCCCTCATAGAGGAGACGCCCGGCTTCGAAGAACGGCGCCATGTCCACCGGCTCGATGAGAGCGCCCATCTTTTCCAGGCGGGCACACGCCCGGTCGAACGCCAAGCGGGACTCGTCGTCCCCGAACGTCCTGTCTTCGGCGCGCGGTACCCCTACGGACGAACGGCGCGCGGCGAGCGCAGTCCGCCACCGGAACCCAATCGCCTCCCGACGCGAGTAAGGGTCACTCGCGTCGAAGCCCGTCGCGACCGCGGCAACCTCAGCGGCGTCCTCACAGGTCATCGACATCACCGATACGCAATCGAGCGACCTGGACGCGGGGACCACACCCATCAGCGACAAGAGGCCTCGGCTTGGCTTGAGGCCGACGATGTGGTTGAGAGCGGCGGGAACGCGGCCCGAGCCCGCGGTGTCCGTGCCGAGCGCAAATGAAACGTGTCCACGCGCGACAGCGGCGGCAGAGCCCGAACTCGAGCCACCGGTGATGTATCGGGCATCGAACGGATTGACGGGGATCCCGTACGGCGAGCGAACGCCAGCGAGGCCGGTGGCAAACTGATCGAGATTCGTCTTTCCGATGCAGATCGCCCCGGCAGCGCAAAGCCTGTCGACGACAAAGGCAGATTCGCGTGGGACGTACGCGAAATCCGGGCACGCGGCCGTGGTGGGCATACCGGCGACGTCGATATTGTCTTTGACGGCAAATGGGATGCCGTAAAGAGGTGGGCGTTCGTTCGATGGGCATGACCGCGCCAGTGCCCGCGATTCGGCGATCAACGTCTCGGGATCGCGCAGGTGGATCCAGATCCCTGCGGTAGGCTCTGGGCCGATCACCTCCAGAACGGATGCAACGACGTCCGCGGGTGTCAGCGCCGCGTCGCGGTAAGCTCGACGCAGCGAAGCAATGTCCAATGGTAAGGATCGACTCGACGTACTCGACAACGGGCCATGCTCTATCACAACTGCCCCCGGACGCGGAGTGCTCGCGTTCCGCCGCGCGGGTGCAAAGACGGTGCTCGCCGAAGCCTTTGCCACGAGTCCCTTGCGCCTGTTGACGCCACGCAACCACGGCGACTCGGCGTGGGTGTACCTGGCCAATCTGGGCGGCGGCCTCGTGGACGGCGATCGTATCGACCTGCGCATCGACGCAGACCCCGAGACCTCCGCATTCGTCGGTACCCAGGCTTCGACGAAGGTTTATCGCTCGCCGAATGGGTGCTCTCAGCGCCTCGAATTGCGGGCCGCGGAGGGAGCCGCCATGGCGATAGTGCCGGATCCGATCGTTTGCTTCGCGGGCGCCCGGTACAAGCAGGATATCGACGTCTCCCTCGCGCCGTCCGCGTCTTTCGTTCTCGTCGACGCTTATACGTGCGGCCGCGCCGCCCGAGGTGAGCGGTGGCAATTTGCGCATTTCGAATCGCGGATCACGATCGCGCGTGGCGGGCGAACGACCCTCGTCGATGCAACGAATCTCGATCCCATCCACGGGTCGATTGGCGAGCGCATGGGGCGGTTCGACGTGATGATGTTCCTCGTCGCCATAGGGCCTCGTTTCGGGCGCGTACGCGAGGCCATGCTCGCAGCGCTCGAAGCTCCGATGGCGGGGGACTCCGTGGTCGTCGCATCGAGCGCCATCGGAGCGGACGTGGCGGTGATGCGCGTAGTTGGCAACCGTTTCGAAAGTGCATCGCGGGCTTTTCATCGAAGTTTCGCGGCGCTCGCGGCAACGCTCGGAGACGACCCATTCGCTCGAAAGTGGTGACGATCACGCTCCAATGCGCGATGCTCCGGCCCGATGCACCTGGCGCCGCGCGATGTCGACAAACTCGTGCTTCATGGCGCCGGCGTCCTCGCACAGAAACGCCTCGCGCGTGGGCTGCGCCTCAATTATCCGGAGGCGGTCGCTTTGATCGCGACGCAGCTTCTGGAGCTTATCCGCGATGACCACTCCGTCGCCCAGCTCATGGACATGGGACGCCGGATCCTCGGGCGTGCTCACGTCATCGAGGGTGTGGCGGACATGATCGTCGAGGTGCAGGTGGAGGGCACGTTCCCCGACGGAACGAAGCTCGTCACGGTGCATTCACCGATCGCGCTCGACGACGTCGACCTCTCCCTCGCCTTGCACGGGAGCTTTCTGCCGGTGCCCCCGGCGCGCGGCTTTGCATCCCCGGGGCGCCCTTCGCACGCGACACCGGTCACCCCCGGAGAGCTCCTCGTCGCGTCCGGAACCATCACGCTGAATGAAAAGCGCGACGCGATCGAGCTCGTCGTGCGGAGTGTCGGCGACCGTCCCATCCAGGTGGGTAGCCATTACCCATTTGCGGAAACGAATGCCGCACTCGTGTTCGATCGGAATCTTGCTGCAGGAAAACGCCTCGACATCCCTGCAGGGACTGCGGTCCGCTTCGAGCCGGGGGATGAAAAGACGGTGCGCCTCGTGGCGACCGCGTCTTCGCCGGCGTCTTCCGGGGACGCGCGATGAGCCACGTGATCGATCGCCGGCATTACGCGGATATGTTTGGCCTGACCGTCGGGGATCGCGTCCGACTCGCCGATACCGGGCTCGTGGCCCAGGTCGAACGAGATTTCGCCGTGTACGGCGACGAGTGCAAATTCGGCGGCGGCAAAGTGTTGCGTGACAGACAAGGACAATCCGCCGGCGTCGGCGATTCGGATGCGCTCGATTGCGTCATCACGAACGCTCTATTGATCGACGCAACGGGCATCTACAAGGCCGACATCGGCATCAAAGGCGGCCGCATCGCAGGTATCGGCAAGGCCGGAAATCCGCAGGTCATGGCGGGCGTCATGCCCGGAATGGTCATCGGTGTCACCACCGAGGCAATCGCTGGGGAGGGACTGATCGTCACTGCGGGCGGAATCGACGCGCACATCCATTTCATCTGCCCTCAACAGGCGGACGAGGCGATCGCGTCCGGAGTCACGACGTTCGTCGGCGGCGGCACAGGACCAGCGACGGGGACGAACGCTACGACGTGCACCCCGGGCACGCGTCATGTCCATCAAATGCTTCAAGCCACGGACACGCTGCCCATCAATATCGGCCTCACCGGGAAGGGCAATACGTCCTCTCCAGAAGGGTTGGTCGATCAAATCCGCGCGGGAGCCGTCGGCCTGAAGCTTCACGAAGACTGGGGAACGACGCCCGCCGCGATCGATTGCTGCCTGGGTGTCGCCGAGAGCGAAGACGTGCAAGTGACCATCCATACCGATACGCTGAACGAGTCGGGGTACGTGGATGATTCGATTGCCGCTTTCAAAGGACGGACGATCCACACGTATCATTCCGAAGGCGCCGGCGGTGGCCACGCGCCGGACATCATTCGTGTCTGCGGCGAGCCGAATGTCATTCCGAGCTCGACGAATCCGACGCGCCCTTTCACCGTCAATACTCTGGACGAGCATCTGGACATGCTCATGGTGTGCCATCACCTGGACAGGACCATCCCCGAGGATGTCGCGTTCGCCGAGAGCCGGATCCGTGGTGAAACGATCGCTGCCGAAGACATCCTTCACGACCTGGGCGCGATAAGCATCGTGTCCAGCGACAGTCAGGCGATGGGGCGCGTGGGTGAGGTCATCACGCGCACGTGGCAGACCGCGGACAAGATGAAGAACGACCGCGGACGACTGCCGGAGGAGCAGGGTGACAACGACAATGCCCGCATCAAGCGCTATGTCGCCAAGTACACGATCAACCCCGCGATCGCCCATGGGATGTCCGCCGAAATCGGGAGCATCGAGGTGGGCAAATGGGCCGATCTCGTTCTCTGGCGCCCCGCGTTCTTCGGCGTTCGTCCCGAAATCGTACTCAAAGGAGGATTCATTGCTTGGGCGCAAATGGGCGACGCCAACGCGTCGATTCCGACGCCCCAGCCATTGCGTATGCGACCGATGTTCGGCGCCCTCGGCGGTGCGGTTGGTGCCACGAGCATCGCGTTCGTGTCGCAGCGCGCAGAGCGAGAAGGCAACCTCGGCGACCTGTCCATCACGAAGCGCATCGTCCCAGTCCGCCGCTGTCGCGGCCTGACCAAACGCGACATGGTGCACAACGACGCGTTGCCGGCCATTTCGGTGGATCCCGAGACCTATGAAGTCCGCGCCGACGGTGTCCTCCTGCGTTGCCACCCGGCTTCGAAGCTCCCCCTCTCTCGCCTCTACCACCTGTTTTGAGCCCCAGTGACCAGCGCGATTCCGTGGCGTGTCGTTCAGATCGCGGACTCCGGATTCCCGACGGGCGGCTTCGCCCATTCGGCCGGACTCGAAGCGGCCAACCACTTCGGCGAATCGGGTCCCGCGGCGACATTGGATGCTTACGTTCATGCGTTCTTGTGGAACGTCGGAAATGCATCGCTGCCGTTCGTCGCAGCGACGTACGATCATCCACACGACGTTTGGGCTATCGATGCGCGTGTCGATGCGTTCCTCACGAATCACGTGGCGAATCGTGCGAGCCGCACCCAGGGCCGGGCCTTCGTCTCGACGTGCGCGCGTGTGTTCGACGAGCCGGTCTTGACGTCGCTCGCCCGCCGGAGCGCGACACGCGAAGTCACCGCTCACTTCGCTCCCGTCTTCGGCGCCACGCTCGCCGGGCTTGCGGTCGGGCGGCGCGAAGCGCTCGCGCTGCATTTGTACCTGGCTCTCCGTGGCGTCGCGTCTGCGGCGGTCCGCCTCGGCATCGTGGGTCCGTACGAAGCGCAGCGATTGCAGCTGCGTCACGCGGAGACACTCGACAAAGTCCTGGAGCACTGCGCGTCGTTGACGGCGGCGGAGGCGGCGACGACGGCGCCGGTGGTCGATCTCTTCGCAGCGACGCACGATCGACTGTACACACGTCTCTTTCAGAGCTGACCGACCGACATGGCTCACGAGCACGACGAAGAGGGGCACCCAGAGCAAGCGGATGGGAACGCGCACGACCACGGCGTGCCACATCGACACGAACATCCGTCTCATCCCGGACGCTTTCGCGATCGCGAGCCGCTGCGGACGCGCGACTATGCCGGGCGAGCGTTCACCGTCGGAATTGGCGGACCTGTGGGAAGCGGCAAGACGGCTCTCGTCCTCGCGCTCTGCCGCGCGTTACGCGACAAACTCAGCCTCGGGGTCGTCACCAACGACATCTTCACTCGCGAGGACGCGGAGTTCTTGCAGCGGCACCAGGCGCTCGCGCCCGAGCGCATCCGCGCGGTCGAAACCGGAGGATGTCCGCACGCCGCAATTCGCGAGGACATCAG
>JALYHX010000088.1 GCA_030776305.1 Myxococcota bacterium | reverse complement strand
CTGCCACGCTTGGACGGCGGGCCGGTGAAGTCGCTCGGCGCGTGGTCGACGGCCAGGACGTTGGACGCCTGCGTGAGGAAATCCGGGCGCAGCGCGCCGTCGATGGAACGGCCACTCACCGGCCCGTGGCAGCCTGCGCACAGGTTGTTGAAGAAGATGCCCGGGAAAGATTGGTGCGCATACTCTCCCGGCACGAAGGTCATCTCCTCGCGCTGCCAGCGAGGGATTTTCATTTGCCGCGACTCGAGGTCGTCGCCGAGGTGAAGCACGATGGGTAAGCCCCCCGGGATCCGGAAACGCGCCGAGCCGTCGGTCTGCAGGGGCACCGCTCCGAGGAGCCTCCGGCGCACGTAGACCTTGCCGTACACGTCGCAAGCCGTGTTGCCGCCGCAGTCCGCGAAGCTCGTGACGTCGGGCGGTAGATCTTCGTAAATTTCGAAGCTCTCGAGATCGGGCTCGACGACGCGTCCGGTGGGTGTGTTCTGAAAGAGGAGCGATGCAAGAACGGGCATGTCGAGCACGGTAATCTCCGCATTGGGATCGCCCGGGCGCGTCTCCGTGTGACCGTTCGGTTCGTCGGGACTGGAGACGAACACGTCTTTGGCCGCGCGCGCGTAGATCCCAACCGCGTCGACCTCTGCGATTCCCGCGTCCCCCAAGAGCTTCGATTTGTTCCCGGTTGCCGAGTCGACCAGGTAGAGGTCGTAGTCGCCGCTGAAGGTCGAGGGTTCGCCAGCACCAAAGCTGACCAGAATTTTTCCATTCGGCAGTGTCGACGGACTCGTGTAGCAGCCGCCGTTGCCGACCAGATGCAGCGCGTGCAGGAAGAACGCCTGCTCGGGCGACGAGACGGAGCTCGGATCGATCACCGTGGGGTCGACGGGGTAATCGGTCGGACTCGTGCTGGTGAAGTCGACGCCGAGCGACCGGTTGAAGATGCCGAGCGTCCCCGCACCGTGCAACGCGTCCTGATTGCTGAAGATCGCGACGAAGTCCTTGTGCGACAGCTCGGCGACGTAAGTCGCTTGCGTGTAGCCGATGCTCCCTCGCTGCGCGAAGAGTGGATGGTAATCGCCGCCGTCGAGATTCTGACGCCGAAGGGCGAGTTGATAAAAGCCTGGCTCCCGCTTCTCGGCAGTGAATACGATTCGCCCGTCCTGCATGATGCTCGGCAAGCGCTCCATGTTGAGCTGCCACGTGAGCTGGCGCACCTGGCTGGAGCCCGGCGTCGACGTATCCGGCTCGAGAACGTAGAGATTCGCGTTCGGCTTGGTCGGATCTGCCGGCGTCCCCTGCGGGCCCGTATAGCCGAATGCGCTCGCGTCGAGATTGCCGCGCGTCGACGCGAAGACGACGCGCTCGATGCCGTCGGCGCCAGGCGGACCGAAAGTCGGATCGAAGTCGTGCTCGAGCCGTCCATTGGCCGTAGTGTCGTGACGCGCGATGTCGAGTTGCTTCGCGCACCCTGTACCATCGGCATTCGACGTGTAGATGGCGAGGGGATCGCTATCCATGGCCCGCGCAGCGAAAGCGATCGTCTTTGCATCCCAGGAGACTGCCGGGCGGCGGATGTCGGGGGCCGAGCCGAGACCGCAAGCGGTCAGATCGATGGCGCGGTCGGAACCGAGCGCGATGTCGCCCGTCGCGGTCTGCGTTGCGGCGGCGATGTGCAGACTGGCGCCCGCCGCGAAAACGTCGAAGTCCTGCGGGCGATCGGGCCCGGGCGGCGGCGGTCGCTTCACGTACACGATGCCCGTCAGCGGCCTGAGGTTGCGCTCGCTACGTGAGCGCTTGTGCCACTCGCGGATGACGCAATATGCCTTCATCCGATCGATGTCCCCGTTGTCGTAGTCGTACTTGAGCGCATCGCAGGCCGCGCCCCTCGCGACCTCGGATGCGCTATCCGAGGCGACGAAGTCCTCGAAGAGTGGCCCGCCCCGGTGCGCGATCCCGTTGGACCCGGCGAGCAGATCCGGACGATACAGATTTTTACGCACGAGGCGGCTCGCGTTCACGTCTTCGCTCTCGAACGACATCTGTGCGACGGAGAGGGCGTAGTTTTTGCGCGTCGTCGCAAGCGAAAAGCTGCCGGCCGATCCGCCGCGCAAGCGATAGTCATGAAACATCGCCGCAGAGTGGCACTGCACCATCATGCAGCCTTTCTTCACGAGCATGGGCTGCACTTTCTGCGCGAAGAACAGAAACGCGGCGTCGAGGTTCTGCCAGCCGGGAGGCCCCTTTGTCGGCGCCCATTCTTGCGCCCACGCGCGCGCCCACGTGGCCAGCGCCACGTAGCCCGGGTCCATCACGGACTCGAAGAGCGGCCCCCCTTCGTGGTAACTCCCCCCTTGCGAGGTGGCGAGCGGTCGGCGGACGATCTCGCTCTCTTCGGGGGTGGCAGCGAGATAGTCGACGGCGGCAAAATAGTTCCAGCGCAGCTCCTCGGGGCTCTGCCCACATGTTAGATACAGGGCGTTCACCTGCGTCCCATGGCAGTTGCCTGCGGCGCACGACCGCTGAAGTGTCCTTGCCGCGTCCCCTCGAAACAAGGCGAAGTCTTGGCCGCTGGGGTCGCTCGTCGGGTCGAACCCAGGTGCGCTCGGGACGACGTCGCTGCAGGCCTTTCGAGGAATCGCGACCGGTGAAACGCCGGTGTTTTGCTCGGTGGCGCCGCCTTCGATCCAGCGGCGCACGGTCAGATACGCGCCGGCGGTGGGGTCGAAGATCGGAAGCCCGGTGTGCTTGATGTCAGTCGTGATCCGAATCTTCTGGGCATCCCAGGCATTCCAGAGAGCGACGGAGATCTCGTACGGCGGCACATTCTTCACCAGCAGTGACGGCTGTTGGTACGGCCCGTAGTCGAGGAGCAAGTCGCGCCGACGGACGACAGCGGAAAAGGTCTCGAGATCGAGGTTGCCGAAGGCGTTGCCTTTGGCGTCCGCCACGTGACAACCGGCACCGGTGTTCGTGCGCACGCACGATGACTGCAAGATCGGCGCGATCGTCCGATTGAAGTACGTCGACGGCTGTGGCTCCTTCGTCGTGCACGCGCCCATCGCACACGTGGATGCGGCCGCAAGCGCGATTCCGGCAACGAGGCTCGCTGCGCGCATGATGTCGATGGTAACCGGTTGGTCAGAGCCTCTGGACAGCGATCTGCGCCTGGTCACGGACGAACGTGTCGGGGTCGCTCCCCGCCAATGTCGTCACGAGGGACTTGACGCTCGCGTCGCCGAGGTTCGCCAAAGCGTGGCAAGCCGCCGCGCGAACACCCGCGTCTACGTCATTTTTAGCCGCGGCGGCGACGGCGACGACGGCGTCCTTCGCTCGAAGCGCGTCGAGCACCTCGATGGCCCGCCGGCGCACGACGACACTGGGATCCATCGTGAGCCCGGCGACCGCCGCCAGTCCCGAGAACGTGTTGATGCGCGCGGCCGCGCCGAGCGCCGCGATCTTCACGCGCGAATCGGCGTCGCCAAGGGCGGTTCCGAGCGCCCCTCCCCCGTCGTCGTTCAGTCGCCCGAGCGCGCTGGCAGCGGCAGCACGAACGCGCGCGTCGGTATCCGTGACGAGCGCCTGAGCACACGCTGCGATCCCCGGCGTCGCAAGGAACTCACCGAGGGCGTATGCGGCATACGTCCGTCGGATGGGATCCATATTGTTGTCCGCCAGCGTATTGATCGTCTGCTCGTACACCTCGCCGTGCCCGAATACACCGAAGATGCGACGCCGAAGCCACCACGCCGCGATCTCGCGCGACTTACCGTTCGCATCGTAAAGGAGTGGGCTGACGGCCGAGATGCAATCGAGGCACTCCACTTTCTCGCCATGCTCGAGCGCCTCCCACACGAGCGTCGGCGCTCCACTCGCGGCCGCGCTCTTGATGCGGTCGGACGTGGACAAATTCTCGGCTTGGTCGCCCGGAAGATCGCCGTACACCGAGGCGAAGCCGTGAGCAGCGGAGTTGGGCGTCACCTGCCGCGGCACGCCGTTACTGCGCGCCTCGTTGGCGGCGAGCGTCGCTGTGAGCGCGACGAAAAGGGCGATGGGGAACTTGGGGTTTTTGCCGTTACGCATGGGACTCTCCTCCGTCTCTCGGTTCAATGCGCCGGCGTTACGGGGTCGCCGTTCGTGAATGCGGCGAAACCAGTGTTCTGGCGTGCATAGAACTGCCCGCCCAAATCCATGGGGTACACCGCGATCGTCTTGCGCTCGTCATCGGACAGCTGCACACCCTTGTCTTCCGGATGAAGCGGGCTCGAAGAGAGTGGCCACGCGGTCGTTCCGTCGGCGCCGCGCAGGTTGAGCTTTTGGGTGAGCGCGGACGCGCGCGCGCTGCCGGGGATCCCCCACTTCGGTGGAATCGTTCCGCTGATCGCAATCCCGGGCCCCATCTCCAGAGCGGCGGGGAAAAAGATCGAGACGTATGACGCCGGCCACGAGGCGACCCTCTTGTCGTAATAGGCCGTGACGGGGGCGTTCGTCAGGTCGAGCGTCGGGATCGTGTAGGTAGTAATAATCCCGGTCAGCGGGACGGTACGCGTGATGTAGTAGTGGCCTGTGGTCGTCGCGTTGTGACAGCCGGCGCACTTCGCGTCGAGGACCGGCTGGACTTTCTTGTCCCAGGGGTATTCTTGACGGTCCGCGATCGCCTGGGTGAACGTTTGCGCTCCTTTCTGTTCGGCGACGGTCGGGTTCTGTCCGAAGCCGCCCGGCGAGCCTTGGCCCGTGCGCGACTCGTGGCAGCCCACGCAGCGCCGGTTCTCGTCCGGCATTCCCTGTATCCAGAGCTGCTGATTGCGAATGGCGAGGCCGTATTCGTCGATGGGCTGCAAGTGGACAGGGAGATACGACGGGATGTCCGCGAGCCAGCTCCCATCCGCGTAGACGGGCGCCTCGCCAAGGACGGCCGCCCCCTCGAACATCGTGAGGCCGAACATCGTAACTCCTTTGGCAGCTTCACTGGAGAAGCCTTCGATGACGCGAACGGAAACCGCGCCCCGCTTGAGCGCATCCGTGAGAGGCGCGTTGCTGAACTGCGCGCCGTCGACCACTTCGTTCAAGCTCGTCTGGGTGACGTCGATCGAGCCGATGTGCGCAGGGATCGTCGAGTCAGCGACTTTCTGGATCGGGCCGATCGCGGGCGGCTCGGGACGCGCAACCACGGCGAGGGCATTCAAGTCCCACGTCGAGCGGTCATTGTAGACGAGCTGATTCTTTCCTGTCTTCGGGTCGTATACGTAGATGCCGAAGTCCGGCGGCGTGAGCGATTGCTCGTTCAAGTCGTTGACCGGGCCCTCCGCCCAGGACACAAGAACACGGCCGTCGGGCAAGAGGCTCGGCTCACGGTACCGCCCGACCGGCGATGGATCGCTCCCCGTCGGAACGTTCGGGGTGAGCACGTCATATCGAACGTTCTCTTCGTCGAGGCACGCGTGGCCGACGACGGCTCCACTCGTGTACGCGCTGGCGTCGAGGCACACCGGGTCGGCGTGGTTTCTTGCATCGATACGCACGAGGGCGCCGGCATGAATGGTTCTATCGCGCGCCGTGACGATGCCGATCATCTCGTTCGGCGAAATCTCCTTGACCGTGAAGAGCGAGTCACCCGGTTTTCCCTGCCCCTGTTGGTTCGTGTGCTGACCTGCAATCGCGAGCTGCTGTGTTCCGTCCGGATTGACGACGCGCAGCTTGACGTCGTTGATGGGCCCGAAGTGCTCCCACTGCGAAAAGCCAATCTTGCCGTCGTAGCGCAGGAACGGTGCAACGGTGTGGGAAAGGTTCTGCGCGAAGAGGTGCCGATCGGCATCGCCGCCGTTCACGCTGATGGTCGCGAGCTGGAGCGCCGCGCGCGCGTGCTCGTACTCGTCGGCGCGCGTTCCCATCGGTGTGTACATCTCGTTGGTGACGAAGGCGATGAGTCCTCCGTGAGCGCCGGGGACGTAGATTGGATTGATGTCGTCCCATTCGCCCGCGGTTTTCTGGTGCATTTCGAATTTGCCGTCCGGACCGGGCGCCAGTTTCACCGTGTAAAGGTGGTAGTGGTCGTTGTCATCGCGCTTCATCGAGAAGACCGCCTGACCGGCATCGAATGAAACGTCCGCGCCGTTGAAGTCGGCTTGCGGGAAATCCTTGGTCAGATTGGTCACGGATCCATCCGCGCGCGCCGGGGAGAGCAAGTTCAAGCTCCCCCCCGGCACGTAGCGCTGGTAGTCGAGGACCTGACCATTGCCGCCCGCGACGTCGACCGTCACGTTGCCGTTCTGACTCGTCGTGGTCTGCCTCTTGATGAAGAGGAGCGACTGGACACCGGAGCCGATGTCCGCACCAGAGTTTGGCGCGGCCGAGTTGCTGCAGCCCCCGGCCAAAGCGAGGGTGCCCACGACGCCGAATACCCTGGTTGCGCGAACGTGGCATTTCATGGCAGCTCCAGTGGTGAACGAGACGTCCGACATCGACGCCGATTTCACATGAGAAACGATCGGCACGATGGCACGACATCAGCACGAGCCGCGCCAAGGGCGGCCCCCTCGTTGTTTCATGGGATTCTGCGAAGGTTGAAGCGAAGGTGGTGGGCGCGGCACCCAACCATGTGGGGTCGACCCCTCACTCCAAACGGGCGCCTAACGGCACATCATGGTGCTGATTCGACAGCTGATGGCGCACACCGGCGCCGGCGGCGGGCAACAGGACTGACCGGTGTTTCCGCAACGCTGACACGCACCGGCGACGCACACGT
>JALYHX010000087.1 GCA_030776305.1 Myxococcota bacterium | reverse complement strand
CCCGGTGCGCAGAGCGTCCCGGAAGTCGAGGCGGAGTTCGTGGTGCGAGCCAAACGATGAGTGGATTGCCCCCCCTATCGAAGCGAGAGGGGCGCGGGCGGGCGAAGCGGGCATCAATCGGTGTCGGGGCGGCGACGGCGGTCGTCACGGCAATCGCATCGGGCCAATCCGTCAATCTCGAGCGCCCGTTGACCCTCGTCGTCGGAACGCCGGCGGGGGGGGCACGCGTTGATCGGACCGACGGCGCACGCACCGGGCGCACTCGAACGGAGCTGCCAACGTCCGGGCTGCACACCGCCTGGCGTACCCCGGTCGGCACGATGATCGAGCAAGCCCCAGTCGTGGACGGCCGCGGCACGACGTACGTCATCGGCGGGCGCGGTGAGGCGATCGCCCTCGGGCGTGACGGAACAGAACGATGGCGCGCGTCTACTGGGGCGACCCAGCCGGGCCCCGCAGCTATCCTTGCGAACGATTCGGTCGTGTTCGTCGATGGCGCCGGCGAGGCCGTTGGGGTGCGCGATGGATCCGTGCGATGGCGTGTCCGCTTTGGTCGCGGTGGCGCGCCCAACCCGGCACCGCTCGCCCTCGACGACGGGGGCGTTGTCGTCGCTACGGCGCATGAACTGGCATTGCTCGATGCCGACGGGCGAGAGCGCGCACGCGCGACGCTCGGCGAGGCCATGACGCTCCCGCTTGTCGCCGCGCTGGGAAAGGTCTTCGCGATCACTGCAAGCGGCGCGGTGTGGTCATGGGCGCCTGGCGCCCCGGAGCTCACGCGCGTGGCGAGCTTCGGGTCGCCTGTCGATGGAGGGGCTGCCCTCGCCGACGACCATACGCTCGTGGCAGTCACCGCGGGACAACTCCACGTCAGCGCCGTAGACCTACGGCGCGGCACGACGACGACCCGCGCTGTTGCAACTTCGGGCCTGTGGCTGGGGCCGCCCGCGGTGCGCGGTCCAACCGTTCAACTGATGCTCTTCACGCCGACCAGCGAGCTGGCGGTAACGATTGACGCGGCCGGCAATGAGCAGGCCCGAACGCTGCTCGCGCTGCATCCGCCGCCCGTCTCTTCGGACGGTGGGCCACCGGCGTTGCTCGCCGGCCCGCATACGGCGCCAGTCGTCGACGCAGCGGGGTCGTTTGCATTTGCAACGGCCGCGGGAGCGATCGGCGTCGCCAGCAAAAATGCTGTCGAGCTCCTCAGTGACGGCTGCCAAGCGCCGGTCTCCGGCGGGGCCGCCGTGACGGGTATTGCTCCGTTGGACATCGGAACGATGGTCGCAGCGTGCCGCGCAGGAGCCGTGGTCGCCATCACTGGGCAAAAGGCTTCCTCTGAAAAGTGATGCGGCCCGTATGCTCAGCAGGACCAATCTGGCGAAACGGTGACCGCGCGCTTATAATAGCGCGAGAGGGTAACCCTTGACGGGTCAAGGCGACCGCAAGAGGCCAGGACGAGAGCAATGATCACAATCACGGACAAGGCTGCGCTCAAGGTGAAGGAAATCGCCGAGGCCGAGAACCTCCTCGGCCAGGGCCTGCGGCTGCGTGTCGTCGGTGGTGGCTGCGCCGGCTTCACCTACGACCTCTACTTCGAGGACAAAGTCGGTGAGATGGACGAAGAATTTGAGTCGAACGGAGTGAAGCTGTACCTCGACCCGATGAGCTATCAGTACCTTGAGGGCACCGAGATCGACTACGTGGAAGGGCTGCACGGCGCCGGCTTCAAGTTCAACAATCCGCAGTCGAAGGGCTCCTGCGGCTGCGGGTCGAGCTTCTCGGCGTAAGCGCAGTTACGCCCTCCACGACGGCGTCTCGGAGCAATGACGCGACGCTGCCGGGTTCAGTGTTGGCCCAGCCAGCCAAAAAAAGACGAGCACCCAGGCTAGGCCCGGGTGCTCGGGTCGACGTCGCTCTGTAAGCCGAGTCCTGTCTCGCGTCCGGGTCACCCCGGGTGCGGAGGCGATCATTCCTCTAGGACGACGGTCACCCGTCGCCTCGAGCGGCCTACCCGCAGGCTCGAGCGAGCAGCTCTAATTTGCGCCTGCCTACGCGGCCTTGCTCCCGATGGGGTTTGCCGTGCCGCTCGCGTTACCGTGAGCGCGGTGGGCTCTTACCCCGCCGTTTCACCCTTGCCGTCGGTCGTCCGGAGACGCTTGCGACGGCGGTCTCTTCTCTGTGGCACTCTCCTCGGCGTTTCCGCCACCGGGTGTTACCCGGCATCGTGCTCTGTGGAGCTCGGACTTTCCTCCAGTGGAGCCATGTTGGCCCCTCGCGGGGCGAGACGTAGCGCTACTGGCGATCGCCCGAGCGGCGTCGACCGAACAGAATGTGCCTCGCGGACGCCCGCGACGCAACCGGTGTGTCGATCGGCGGCGCCGGGACCAAGGAAACGAACGCGAACGCCGTCACGAATGGGAGAACGACCAGCCCGTATCGGCCAGCCCCGAAGACGACCATGTGCACCACACTGGTCGCCACAATGACCGCGCCCGTCGCCGGCACAACCAGAGGCCACCGAGCTGCTCGTTCTCCCATGAGTGCTACACACGCCGCGATCGCCACATAACCGATCCATCCGTGCACCGTGAGGGCACCGACCGCGCCCGCGAGGGCGACGATTTTGCGCGCAAGCCTCCGGCGGCCCGGCATGCGCCCGCCAGCGACCAACGCCGCGAGTAGCAACAAGCGGCACACGACGGTTTCAATGGCGCCTAGGCCGTCCTTCGCCCTTTGGCCTAGGGCCGCCGGGTTACTCGCGTGCAGATACCACGGGGCTGCTCCGAAGTAGTCGAAGGTCGCTGCCATCTTCGCCGGCATGCGAGTTATCCAGTCGCCCGGCATCGTCGCGACGTGCTGACGCGCGGCGCGCCCGAAGCAAGCGTCTTTCGACGCCTCCTCCCAGACCGTCGCGCATTCGGGGGGCACGCTGACCGGCTCCCAGCCGCCGCTCGTGGTCTGCGAGCCGATGAGCAAGTTCCAACCGCCGTTCGCGCTGACGAACGCGCATCTGTGCATCCGCACGCAGTTTCGGGCGGTCCATGGCGCGACGCAGGCGAGCGCAATGCTCATCGTGACTACGGCTCGCCTCAGCCTGGCTGCCCCTCCCGACCCCCAGCGCGCTGCAAGCGCTCCGAGAACGGGCGCGAGAAGCAACGATTGCGGTCGAACGAGCGTCGCGATTCCCATCACCATTCCGACCCCTGCGACCCATGGCCAAGGGCGGTCCGCTTTGCGGGCGCGGCCCGCGGTCGCCGCTGCGACGACCAGAAGGGACGCGGTGACCCCCTCGGTCATCACCGCCGCCGTGTACGGAAGCAGCGCGGGATGGATCGCCACCGCGAGCCCGGCTGCGATCGGCCGCCACCGCGCGACTCCAACATCATCCACCAGTCGATGCGCCGCACACGCGCCCGCGGCCCCGAGGACCCCGTTGAGGGTCATCGCCACGGTCACCGAGGAGCCGAAGACGACGTAAGCCAGCGCAAGCATCGCCGGATAGCCGATGGGATAGTGCGCGGCGTACGTCACCGCGCCGTCGGGCCAAAGCCACGTGTACCCCGCGCCCGCAGCGAGCCGACGCGCCAATAGTTCGTAATAGTGACCATCCTCGACCGCCGGGAAGCGCGCATGAGCCCATGCGACGAAGAAGAGGCGCACGACGAGCGCGAAGGCGAAGACACACGCGCCGTCGAAGATGCGCTTGGGAAAGTGGCCGGCCCAGCGCAGCCCGTTCACCACTGCCAACCGAGCCCACGCATCGCTACCACCACCTCACAAAGCGGGAGCCCGATGGCCCCGGTGTAGCTGCCATCGATCCGCTCTACGAATGCCGCGGCCGCACCTTGAAGCGCATATCCTCCTGCCTTGTCCCGGCCCTCCCCTGCTAGGACATAGGCGCGCGACTCGCCGCGGGAAAGAGCGCGAAACGTCACGCGCGTCGTGACCGTCTGCGCGTGCGTGGGCGCTCCCACGCGGTCCTCTGAAAGCATGAATCGCGTGCTCACTTCGTGTGTCGTCGCGGCGAGTCGATCGATCATCGCCTGTGATTCGGCGTCATTGGCAGGCTTCCCAAAGACTTCCCCGTCAGGGGCCACGACAATCGTGTCTGCAACCAGCATCGCGAGGCTCTGGTTGCCCGGCGGCCGCGGCGGACGTCCGTCCGATTCACCGTCCGATCGGTACGAACGCGCCGCGTCGAGCTTCGCGCGAGTGACCCGCTCGAGGTATGCATGCGGTGTCTCGCCTCCCAGCAGGGCTTCGTCGACGCCCGCCGCTCGGACCACGAACGGCACTTCGAGCAATGTCATCAACTCCCGTCTCCGTGGCGACGCGCTGCCCAGGACGAGCGGGGCCGCCGAGGTGATGCGCACGCCGCGCGGTCTTAGCGCGTTTCGCTGTTGCACGGAATGGCTCCGGCGCGACATCTGGTTGCCCGGCGATGGACCGGCACGCGCTCGATCCGCCTCCTCGCACGACCCATCCAACCCGTCACACGACTGGATCGGGCCGTCGATGCTCTGATCTTGCCCGTCACAGCGCTGGACCGCGGCGTCGCGTGACGGATCTCGCTCGTCGCGCGCATGGATCGGCTCGTTCCAGCATCGATCCGAGCCCCATCGCGACGCGAACGCGCCGTCGCGGGACCGATCCGGCGCGATCGCCGAGGAGAGCGGCTCGGATCGGTCGTATCAGGAGGCGGATCGGTCGTGTGAGGAGGGGGATCCGTCGTGTGAAGAGGCCGACCGGACGTTCGACCAGGCCGATCCGTCGCGTGAGGAGCCGAATCAATCGTGCGCCGAGCCGAAGGGGTGGCGCGAGAAGCCCGACAGGTCGTTTCAGGAGCGCCATCCGGAGATCGAGCGGCCGGATCGGTCGCGACTGCGGTGGGAAAGCGCGTGCGCGAGCGGCACGTTCGGTGACGCGCACGCAGGCGTTACGCACCTCCAAGAGCGGCGCACCCGCCTCGATGCTGAATGCACTTGCCGTCGTTCAGGCGCGCACGGCGTGATAAGGTCTCGCGCCGATGCGTTCCCGCATCGTCGTCGTTGGTTCTTGCGTGGCGCTGGCCCTCGCGCTCACGAAGGCGCCGGCGCGGGCAGCCGACTGCTCTGCCACCCAAAGCGCGTGCATCGACGACGATACCTTGTGGCCCCACGCCGGCCCGACACGCTTCGTGGCCGTCGGTTCCGCCGAGACGACGGCAGGGGGACAGCTCGGGTTCGGGCTCGTGGCCAGCTACCTGTCGCGACCGATCGTGCTCCACCTCGCATCGCCCGGCGCGAGCCAAGGAAGTCAACACAACGCGGTCGACGATCAAGTCAACGGCACGTTTCTCTGGTCGTATGGCGTCACGGATCGGCTCGCCCTCGACCTTGCGCTCCCGCTCACCCTCGGGCAAGGGGGCACGGGGCTCGCCCCGGTGACCGGAGGCCAGGGGCTGAAGGACACGGCGGTGCGCGACTTGCGATTCGGGTTTGCCTATGGGATCGCGCGGCGCGCGCGCAGAGCCATCGACATGGCGCCCGACTCGATGCAAGCGAGCCAAAATACTTGGGGGCTCGTCGCCCGTCTCGAAATCGTCGCGCCGACGGGCGACAAGCAGCAGTTTGCCGGGGATGGTTCGGGGGGCTTCGTACCGAGCCTTGCGGGCGATGGTCGTCTGGGACATCTGTTCTTCGGGGCCGAAGTCGGCGTGCGCATCCGGCCGACCAGTGACCTCCTCGGTGCGCGTGTGGGCACACAGTTCGTCGCGGCGATGGGGGTCGGCTACGACGTTCTGCCGCGCGAGCTACTGGGCATAGCGCTCGAGGCCTGGGCCTTGCCCACATTCGCGGAGCAAGAAACTCTCACGATGGTCGATGGCGCGCGTGTTGCGACTCCGAACGGCGGGCACATCGCACCAGCGGAATGGCAGCTGTCAGTCCGCTCGGCCCCGTTGCGCGGCGGCGATCTCTCCCTTCAGCTGGGCGGAGGCGGCGGTATCCCACTCAGCGGGGAGCTGCCCATCACGACGCCTCGTTTTCGATTCACCCTTGGTGTGCGATGGGCGCCTCGGGGGCGGCTTCCATGAGGTCGCTGCGTCCATCGCGAACTCGGGTGCAAACATAGGAGCTTGCCGATCGCCGCGCACATGGACTTGCGCCCCGAGAGCAAGTAAGCAGCCGGTGCCCGTGGCGATTGACGTTCACCGCAGCGAGAAGTCCCGCCACCTCGTGCTGCGCGTCTCGGCCGGCGAAGCCATCCCCGATGCCCTCATGACGACGCTGCGCGCGGAGCGGATCACATGTGGCTGGCTGCGCGGCAGCGGCGTTCTCGCCGACGTCGAACTGCGAGCATACGACGCCGAGATTGGAGCGCTCGGCAGCGCGAGACGTATCGAGGGTCCCGCGCAGGTACTCATTCTCGAAGGGAGCATCGGGCTGTCCGATGGCGATCCCTCCTTTTCGATGCGCGCCCTTCTCGCACGCGAGTCCGACTTCGGGCTCGAAACGATGGCTGGTGAAATTGGTAGCGCGCGCGTTGTTGCGCTCGAAGTTGTCGTCACCGCGCTGGACGATCTGACTCTCCATCGCGGGCTGGACGACGCGGCTGGTTTATGGCTGCTGGGTGATGCAACCGGGCAGGTATCAGCAGCACACGGACCGCCCGCGCGTCCCATGACTCGTCCGGCATGGTCCGCCGCGCTCGAGGCGAGCGAACGTGCCGATCGCGAGCCGACGCAGCGACAGGCCCCGGGCTCGACCGCACACGGCGGGGGGATCCCTGCTCGCCCGCGGCGCCCGGTCCGGGCTGCCGAGCCCGAT
>JALYHX010000086.1 GCA_030776305.1 Myxococcota bacterium | reverse complement strand
ACCCAGCGCCTTGCGCGGGAAGAGGGTCTGCTCGTGGGTCCGTCGTCAGGTGCGAACGTTCATGCGGCGGTCGAAGTTGCGCGCACGATGGAGCGCGGGCTCGTGGTCACCGTGATCTGCGACACCGGAGAGCGCTATCTATTCTAGTTTCTCATGACCGGCCTGCGGCGACGGCCCGATCACCACCTACGGGCTGCGTTTTCGTAGAAGCTCGACGCCAAGTACGCCCTGACCGCGCGGTGGACCAGGATCTTGACCACCGCGCCGAGTGGTACAGCGAGGATGACCCCAAGGAAGCCAAAGAGGGTCCCGGCTGCCATCATTGTCAGCAATACCTCGAGCGGCGCCAGACCCACGGAGCGCCCCACGATTCGCGGCGTGACTAGCAAGGCGTCCAGGACCTGGACGCCCACCATGACCGCAACCACGCCCAGGAGTCGTCCGGCTCCTTGCCAGTCGAGCGCCGCCATCCCCATGGCGAGCAAAAGCCCACATCCGAAGCCGATATACGGGACGAAGGCCAGCATTCCTGTGAGCACGCCAATGGGAACGGCGAGGCGGATGTCGATGAATCGGAGGCCGGTCGCGTACAGCGCGCCGAGAACGATGTTCGCAGTGAGCTGGCCGCGTACATATCCGCCGAGCGTTCGGTGAATCTGCCGCGCAACGTCGGCCGCCTGTGGGTACCACCGACGCGGCACCAATTGCCCTGTGCGCTCGACGATGTGGTCGAAGTCAATCAACAAGTACAGCGCGAACACTGGGACGATAAGCGCGCTGAGTATGACGGCGAGGTAGCTCAGAGTTCCAAAGAGCGCGACGCTCGCCGCACTCACAAGCGTCGGAAACTGTGATTGCAGCTTGTCGCGGACCTGCGTGCCAAGCTCGCTCATCGTGTGCGGCGGTCTGAAGTGGAACGTCTGCCACAGCCATGGCTCGAGGCGCTCCTCCAACCCCTTGAACTGTGTGGGCATCTCGGCAGCGGCAGCACGAAGCTCGTCGATCAACATCGGAACCGCGAAGACGAGCAAAAGCATGAGCAGCCCCGCAATCGCGAGCATCACGATGGGTGCGGCGAGGGTGCGCGGGACGTTGCGGGCCTCCAACCAGTCGACGAACGGGTCGAGGGCATAAGCCAATAGGAACGCGAAGAAAAGCGGGACGAGGACGCCGCGGAGCAGGTACGCGAGGAGGACGATCCCGGCGAGGAGGGCGAGGACGACGCCTCGGCGAAATGCGGGACTGGCCATCGGCGTCGACGGCGGAGGCGCGGACGTGGTCGACATTCGCCCAAGGCAATGTAGCCTGCGGCGGCTCATGGCCGAAACAAACCGTGAAACACCGGAACACGCGCAAGGGCTCCCGCGGTTCGACGAGGACGCTCCGCGCGGCATACCGCCCCTTTCGAGGCAAGCCGGATCGACACTCGTTCGATTGGTCGAGCTGATGCAGCGCCTGCTCTCGCCTGACGGCTGTCCTTGGGATCAGGAGCAAACCTTTGCGACGCTGCGCAAATACGTCCTCGAAGAGGCGTGCGAAGTGATCGACGCCATCGATTCCGGAGACCGCGCGGCGCTGTGCGAGGAGCTCGGGGACCTGCTGCTCCAGGTCGTATTTCAAGCGGAGCTTGCCCGGCGCGAGGGCAGCTTTGGCATCGATGATGTCGTCGCTGCAATCGTCGACAAACTCGTCCATCGCCACCCCCACGTCTTTGGCGGCGTCGCGGCGCGAGATTCGGACGAGGTTCTTCGAAACTGGGAGAAGCTCAAGGCGCAGGAGAAGGGAGAGCGCGGCATTCTCGCCGGAGTACCGCGGAGCATGCCTGCCCTCACCCGCGCCCAACGCATCGGCGAGAAGGTGTCGCGCGTCGGATTCGATTGGCACGATGCCGGCGGCTCGAAGCAGAAGGTCTCCGAGGAATTGGGCGAGCTCGCCGAGGCGATGAATCGGGGCGACGCCGACGCCATCGAGGAAGAGATGGGCGACGTTCTCTTCGCTCTGGTCAACCTGTCGCGTCATCTCAAGATCGACGCCGAGTCAGCTCTGCGGCGCACCATCGACAAGTTCTCCACCCGCTTTGCGCACGTCGAGCGCCGCGTACGCGAAAATGACGGCGGATGGTGCAAGTCCGCAGGGGGCGAGGACCACTTGCCGCTCGAAACGCTGGATGGGTATTGGCAAGAGGCTAAGCGGCAGGAGTGACTTCGTGCATGGCCGCGTTGCGCGATGTTCTTCTGTCCCCTACGTTTCGCGCGCTAGAGTGAGCCTCCCTTCCGACCGCCTCTCCCCCATCGCCCCGCTCGCTCGCACGCCCGAGGAGTGGGCTCAAACGCTTCGCTCGTCGGGCAGCCGGTCGTTCCACGCGCGACAGCTATTTCGGTGGATTCACGCGCGCGGAGTGCTCCAACCGGAGCGCATGACGGACCTACCGAAGGACCTTCGGGCTGAGCTCGGCTTGCTTGAGCTCGATCGCACAATGCAGGTTGCGCAAGAGCGGCGAGCGGTTGACGACACGCGCAAACTCCTCGTGCGGCTCCGCGATTCCGCCACCGTGGAGACGGTCCTCATTCCAGCAATATCCGGAGCGAAGGGCTTGCTCCCCTCGCCGGTCGAAGTGCCGGAGCAGGATGCCGACGCGGCCGCAGCCGTCGAGGACGAGGAGGAGGACCTTTCGAATGATGATTCCCAGGACGCAGCGCCGGTGCGAGTGACCCAATGCGTCTCGACGCAGGTGGGTTGCGCTATGGGATGTGTCTTCTGCGCCAGCGGCGTAGCGGGACTCAAGCGAAGCCTCGGCCCGGACGAGATCGTCGCTCAAGTTATCGTCGGTCGCGGGCGGTTGGATGACCACGAGCGCCTTCGCAACGTTGTTTTCATGGGAATGGGCGAGCCGCTACACAACTGCGACGCAACCTTTCGAGCGTTGCGGCTTCTGACGCACCCGGATGGCATCGGGCTCTCCGCGCGGCGCATCACGGTGTCGACGAGCGGTTTGGTCCCAGAGATCGCGCGGTTGGGGTCGGAATTTGGCGGGAGCATCGGTTTGGCCGTCTCGCTTCATGCAACCGACGACGAGACGCGCTCTCGTCTGATGCCGATCAACCGAAAATACCCGCTGGCGTCGCTCATGGAAGCGCTGCGCGCTTACCCGTTGCCCCGTCGGCGTCGGATCACGATCGAGTACACGCTCGTCGCGGGCCGGAACGATACGCCGGCGGAGGCAAAGACGCTCGCGAGGCTCCTGCGTGGAATCCCCGTCAAAGTAAACCTGATTCCGATGAACCCCATAGCGGCAAGCGCGCTTGGTCCTCCGGATGTTCGCCGAGTCCTCGACTTCCAGAAGGTGCTCTGTGACGCCGGTTACTCCTGCTTCATTCGGCGGCGGCGCGGTGACGACGTGAGCGCAGCCTGCGGGCAGCTCGCCTTACTCGGCGCGAGACCGAAAGTACGGGTGAACCGCGGGTGAGGGTCGTGCTCGGCATCCTTCCCGTTTTCTTTTCTCTCACGACGCCGATACGCGCCCTTGCCGACGAGCAATTCCCGGCGGCGCGCAAGGCAGGCTTGCTCGACGTGTTCGCTACGGCCTTCGTGGGCGATGGGTTACGGTTCAATAATCCGTATCGTCTCGCCACGCTCCTCGGCCGAAACGCACAGTCGCCATCACGCACGGCAAGCTACTTGGACGTAGGAGCGGCGTTCGCGCTCGGGGATCCGGCGCACGCGGCGAATGGCATTGCATTCCGCGCGTCCATGGCCCTGGAAGGCGTATCGCAGTCGGTGTTTGCGGCCTCCTATTTGCTTTTTCGCCGCTTCAGCGCGTGGGCGGCGTATGCCCGTGCGGGCATCCCGCTCGTTCTGTCGCCTGACACGACGTGGGGCTTCGAGGGGGCCGCCGGGGGCATCTGGTTCGTCAGGGCGGGAGTGGGGCTTGCCACGGAGCTTGTGGGCGATGTCTTCTACGGCGCAGGGACACGGGAGGTCGCGACGCCTGCATATCCGGTGTTGAGCGCTCAGGCCGGATTGTGGCTCTCGTGGGAGGCGATGCCGTGAAGGTGCGCCGCCGCGAGCTCGTGGTCACCGGGTTTCTCGCGGTCTTGTTCGGCGCTGCCCCAACCGTGGGTGACGTCGGATCGTGCGGCAAGACGGCGACGGATCTCGACCTGCTGGTCTTCGCCGGCGCTCGCAAGCGCGTGGACTGCCAGCGGTGCGGCGAGTGCGGTGTAAGGTCCCAGAGCTGCGGGACCGCATGCGACCCCAACGCTTCGAGCAACGTTGGATGGCCGGCGACGTGTCATCCGCTCGAGCACGATGGCGAGGTTTGCCTGCGTGCACTGCGCGCCGCGAGTTGCCGCGACTACGCGCACTTCGTTGATGATGTGGCTCCGACCCTCCCCACGGAGTGCGATTTCTGTCATCTCTTTCCCGAGGCCGGCGTTGCCGCAGGGGATCCATGAGGATCGGCCGGACGCTGGTCGCCCTATCCTGGATGGCATGCTGCGGCTGCGCGCTGCGGCAAATGCTCGCGACGTCCGACGATTTGGCCGACTACCGAGCTTTTCGTGTTGCTGCGCATGAGGGAACGCGGCTGGCGCGTGCTCAAACGTACCTCAAGCGCCACCCGCGCGGAGCATGGGCCGAAGAAGTACGTCAGGCGTTCGAGTTGGAAGAGGCCACATGGTTCGAGGACGCAAAGACATCCCGCGCTCGCGCACGGGAGTACGTCGTCGATCTTCCCCATGGACCTCACGTAGAGGCTGCCAGGGCAATCCTGTTGCTCCCCGACGAGCATGACGCCGACCTGGACACGCTCGAGCTGTTGACGGACTCGAGACGCACCGCTGCGATTCTCGACCTCGAATCGGCTACGCGGGCACGGGTGGGCGAAGTCGTGCTCGAGGATCTCTCGGCGCTGCTCGATCCTGGAACTTGGGGGACAGACCTCGACCATCCACCACAAGCTCTCGCGGTCGTCCTACGCGGCGTCGCGCCGTGGACCTGGGGCGTGGGCGGGCCGCTGGGGCTCCGTGAAGATGAGCTATTTTACGTCCTCCGAACGCAGGAGCTCACCGAGGCACGGGTCGTGAAGGTACGGCTGCTCCTCGGGCTCGACCGGGGCCGGGTCGCGCAAGGACAAATTGACGGCGCGGACCTGTTCGTTCGTTGGGCGGAGGCGAGTCAGATTCGTTCGCTGGACGCCACAGCCGCAAGCGACCACGCCGCCGCGGTCAGTTATGTCCTCGAAGTACTCTCCGGCGCGCTGGAGGCACGCTTTCCAGCATCCCTTTGCACGGTTCGGCCACACACGGGCGAGATCCTTCGGCGGGCGTGTATCGGCTGGACCCTATCCGTTCGAACTGGCGTACGTCCGGGAGACGACGACGTCATCGCCGTGCGAGGGCCTTCGCGTTAGAGTCCGGTCGCCCCCTTCATGATCCCCTACATCCACATTCCTGATCTACACGTCGGGCCATTGCCTTTGCATCCCTTTGGAATCCTCGTAGCCACCGGTGTGCTGATCGGGAGCTCGGTGGCAACGCGGCGAGCCCGAGCACTCGGCTATGACCTCATCAAGCTCAATTCCTTCGTGACGTGGATGCTGGTCTCGGGCTTCGTGCTGTCCCACGTGCTCGACTCATTTTTCTATCATTGGGACGAGGTGCTCGAGCAACCATGGTCCCTGGCCATGCCATGGAGGGGTCTCAGCTCTTTTGGCGGCTTCATCGGCGCGCTCGTCGGAATAGCCCTCTGGCGGTCCTTCGTCGTGGTCGACGGGCGCCCTCGACTACGCGACCGTGCGCATCCCATCCTTCCATTCGCCGATCTCGTTCTCTCCGCCTTCCCCCTCGGCTGGGCGTTTGGCCGGGCGGGTTGTGCCACGGTCCACGATCATCCGGGGGCGCGCGCAGCGGCGGATACGCTGCTCGCAGTCGCCTTTCCGCTGCGCCCGGGAGACGGAACGGTCACGAGGATAGGATTTATCGAACTGATCCATGGACACGATCCGCGCTTCGATCTTGGGCTGCTCGAACTCATGTTCACCATCATCGTGGCGGTGTGCTTCGCGCTCACTTGGAGGCGCCGGCTCCCGACTGGTACGTACGTGGTCGCTTCTGCGTTGGCCTATGCTCCCGTGCGCTTCGCCATGGATTTTCTGCGAAACACGCCCAGCGAGGGCGGCGACCCTCGCTATGGGAGCCTCACCCCAGCACAGTGGGCATGCATCGCACTCTTCGTTTACGGACTCTGGATGATCGCGTACATGCGGCACCTTCGCGCGCGTGGGATCGATCCGGCCGACAGCGTGCGCGCACCGCCTGCTGCCGATCAAGAGGCCGAAGCGAAAGCGATCGCTTAGAAGCGATCGCGCGAGGAACGGGGATTCATGCAAGGAGGTCTTCGCGGATCGCTTGGATGACGGTGTCGCGAAGCGCGACGCCCACTGCGTACGCGGGGTGATCAATCTCGAGCCTCACCCCGAGCGTTTCTGGGCGATCGTCGTTGGCGCCGCGAATCGTGTCGGCGATCTGCGTCGAAAGCGAGAACTTGAGATAGTGCACGGCGGTCGTGCGATCCGCGCAGGCATCCGTCCACCGTTCGCTCGATCGCGCCGCGAATCGAAGCCCTCCGACCACGAACCATATATGGTTCTCCAAGCCCTTTGCCCGTTGTAAGAATGCGTCACGCTCCGCCTTGTCGGCGATCTCGATCATCAGCGTGCACGACAGCTCGTCCGGTCCTGGCACGAGCTCGTTGTACGTGTCGATTTCGTGCTGAACGGCCGCTGGACGCGTAATCCGCTCGGTTCGAAGCATTTCCTGAATCTGCAGGAGCACTGTGTCCCGATTTTCGACGACCACGCTCGCGTTCGGCCCCAGCATGACTCGCCGGTGGCGCTTCTCGGCGATGATGCGCGCGCGGAAGCGTTCGCGAACGGTCTCGTAGTCCGCCAGTCCAAGGATTTCGGCTGGTTCAATCGACTTCATTGGGGGTCCCCGTCACTGTATATCCGGCGCAACACCGTAAGCCTGGGCCAGCGCTTCAACCGGGTGCAGAGGTTCCCGCTCATTCTCCGCCAGAATACGCCGCGCCGAGAGCGCACAATCTGTCACGACGACGACCGGCTCCGCGGCCTCGATGCCGCGGACGAGCTTCTGCGCGTAGCGGCGCCCACTCTCGTAGTGTTGCGCCTTCATTCCCCAGGTCCCGTCGACGGCCGAGCACTGTTCCACGACCTCGATCTCCGTATCGGGTAGGACACCGAGAACCCGCACCGCGGGGTAGCCGATCTTCTGTGCACGGAGGTGGCACGCCGCATGATAAGCCACGCGGCCGAGCCCCCTGGCGAAGTCGCGCGACATTGTCTTGTCGCGACGCTGCTCGTCGAGAAGCTCCATCACGTCCACCATGGCAGCAGCCACCTTGCGCGCATCCGAGCTGGGCTCAACCTCGGGCCACTCCTTCTTCGCCATGTATCCGCACGTTGGCTGTAGGCAGGCGATACGGTGTCCGCGGTCGACTTCACGCACCAGCGAAGCGACGTTCGTCCTCACTTTCTGGCGCGCTGCATCGATGTCTCCTCCATCGAGATTCGGCATCCCGCAACAAGTCTGTTCCGGCCGAGCGACGCTCCATCCATTCCTCTCCAGCACGCATACAGCGCTCGCTGCGATGCGCGGGAAATTGTAATCGGCGAGGCAAGTCGCAAAAAGGGCGACCGTGCCCCGACTGCCGGCCTCGGGAAGCGGCTTGTGGCGCCGAAGCCATCGCGCGAAGGTCGTGCTCCCGAACGGAGGCAGCGGAAAATCCGCGGCGATCCCTGCGGCGCTCTGCATGGTCTTGCGCACGAGCCGGTTCGCGTTGACGAAGTTGGCAACCCGCGCCGGTGGGCCCGCGGTCATTTGCCCGAGACGTTGAGG
>JALYHX010000085.1 GCA_030776305.1 Myxococcota bacterium | reverse complement strand
ATCGAGGCCATCCGAGGCGTATATGCAGGAGCGCTCGAGCTCGTTGGCATCTCCGCGCCGGAGCGTATGGATCGACCCAGCGAAGAAGACGTTCAGACAGAGAGCGACAGCGCGAAGACGAACGGCGCAACGTCGATCGGCGATGACGGGGACGCGACGTAGACGCCAGTAAACAAAAGGGCGAGCATCGACGTCGAGTCCTCAAAGTTGGCCTTGCGCGCGGGCACGCGTTATGGGCCGATAGGTAGGACGCATGAACATCGACCCGGGCGGCTTTCGCAACATCGACCAAATCGAGGAGCGCGACGACGACCGGAGAACACCTCGCGGTGTCACCGTCGCCTTCGTCGTGCTGGGGGGGGCGTGCGTGGTCTTCGCGGCGCTTGCCCTCGAAGGGCGCACGAGCAAGCCCCCGGACAAGAAGACGGATCCGCTGGGCGATCTCCTCGCGCAGGGGTCGCACGGAGCGCGGGTCCCGCCGACCGCGGGAGCGCCGGCCGCGACCGATCTGTTGCCGCGAGAGGTGACGTTTCCGCAAATGCTCAGCGACAACGATCATCCGTCGACTGCGCTGGCGGCAGTTCGCCCTGGCTCTTCCGCAAGTGCGGCCCCGGCGCCGACCGCGACACAACCGCCACCGCCCACCGACCGGTTGTCGGTCGTCCCTTTGCCAGCGCAGAACGTTCTCGAGGCAACGCCGATCGTGACGCGGCCCCGGGACGCGATGACGAAGGCGGCGAGCGATGCCGCCAAAATGGACTCGTCGCCACCATCGAAGGACTCCGCGCCTGCAGGCCACGAGGGCGGCTACCAACTCCAAGTCAGCAGCTTCCACACCCAGGCCGAAGCCCAAAGCTTTGCCGATCAGCTGCGCGCGCGCGGCCACAAGGCCTACGTCGTCGAGGCCAGCGTGCCCGGACGGGGCACGTGGTATCGCGTTCGGGTGGGGCCGTTTGCGACCCAGCACGCGGTCGCGCAGTATCGCGCCGAATTCGAAGAGAAGGAGCACGTCGTGCCGTTCATCGTGACACCCGAGACGACGGCCAAAGCGCATTAGGAGGCTTGGTGTCTTTCGCCCGATCTCTTCGCGATCGCGTCGTCGGGCTCGCTCAAAATACGGCAAGTATTCCTCGCTCGCCCTCCTAGCGCTCGCTCGATCTCGGACGAAATACACCAACCTCCTTCCGCGAAACCGGTCGCGGTTTGCGCGCGACGGCGCACCTCAGGTGCTCCGCACGGCTCGCGCCGAGTCATGGGTCTTGGAATGACCCCTGCGAGCGAGGACATTATCGGTCGGTGCGCGGTATCGCGCCGGGATCGGCGAAAAGCACCAGGCTCCTTAGGCTGCGCATTACCGCGACAGGACGATCCTGCTCGTCCGTCGAAACCAGCGCACGGACGAGACGCACCCAAGTGCCGACCTGCGAGCGTTCGCTACAGCGGCGCGCGAATCGTCCGTGGCGCGCCTCAAAAGTGTGGCACAACCGAACGTCGTGTCCGCCCCGCCGTCTATCTCGGTTTGGCTGGTAGCGCTCGCTCTGGCCGTGCTGGCGCCATGGTTTGCGCGAGGCCTTCAGTCGGCCTTCGAGAGACGCCTGCGTCGCCGGACCCTCGAAGCCATCGGGCAAGCGTGGCCCGCGGCGTCCGGGGACCGTCCCGATACGCGGACAGTCTGCGGCGCGTCGCGCGAGCCACCAAGCGGACGCGAGACATGATCGACTCCGGCGCGACCCACCCCGTGGTATGGACAGTGCACTCACCACGGGGCAGTGATGCGCACGGCGCACTGGAGCACGCGGCCGCGTGAGCGTGGGAGGCTTTCCCGCGCTGTCGACCTCGTCCGGCATATGGGCGTGTCGCACCTTTCTTGGACATGAATCTTTGCCGCTTCCCGTGCGCGCGGCCCATTAATACTTAAAATCTAGAGAGCAAGCGGGATGCATCCCGCGCTGCGGGGTCCAGATGGCACGTCTGTTCGGAATCATCGGCAATCGTCCCGACCTCACCGCGAGTGTTCTGGCCTCGGAGGCCGATGCACTCCGCGCGCGCTCGAAAACCGCGCCCTTGGGTTGGGGCATCGGCTTTTACCAAGGGGGCGAGGTCCTCATGCGGCGTCGCCCCATCGACGAGCGGCGCGAGATCAACGTCGCCACGCTCGCCGCGGACGTCCGTGCCGATCTGGTCGTCGGACACGTTCGCCATGCGACCGTTGGTGCGCTGAGAACAGAGAACACCCATCCGTTTCGATATCGACAGTGGCTCTTTGCGCAAACGGGCACCGTTTCGGATTTCGAGCAAGTGCGCGAACGCCTTGTCGCGAGCGTCCCCGATTTCCTGCGGAGCGGCATCCGTGGCGACACGGATGCAGAAGTCGTCTTTCACGTTTTCCTTTCGTTCTTGCACGACGCGGGGCGGCTCAACGACGGTCAGGTCGAACCAGCGCTCATCCGGGAGGCCTTGCGGTCGAGCCTGGCGGTCATCGACGGAATGACCGCCGAGGTCGGTTCCGAGCATGTGGAGTTGAACCTCATGGTTTCGAATGGCGACCAGCTCGTGGCCGTACATCGGAGCCCAACCGCGATGAGCGTGCGTGTTCTGAGCGGCAAGACCGACGCGGATGCCGTCATGGGTGACGATCCGCAACTTCGGCGCAAGATTCCCGAGCTCGCGCGCACGCACTTCACGCTTGCGGCAAGCGACTTCGACGACGCGTTGCCGACCAGCCGGTGGAAGGCAGCTCCCGACTGTGCCATCGTCACGATGTCGCGTGACGAGGACCCGCACATGGAAGCCCTGTAGCTTTGCGCGTGCGCTTCTTCCCTCGGTCGGCCTGATCGCCGCAACGGGCTGCGCTGGACAGGCCAGCTCGGAGGGGCCATCAGTGGCCGCGCCAAACGCGCAACGCAAGCCGGATGGCGCGACGGAACCGGCCCCGCGGAGGCCGGACGGCGTGGTCGTCGAGCCGCCGCCCGCAATGCCCATTCCCACCGAGCGCGCAGAGTCTGGTGGCGTCATCGCGCTTCGCGAGCCGCTCGGCGGCGACGCGGTGCGGGACGTCGTTGTGGCGATGCTCGATGCCTGGCAACACGAGTCGCTGGATCAAATGGTCGCGCTTCTGGCGAACGACGCGGGGCCGATCGAAGCACGGTCGCGCGGCCGCTCCCCGCTCATCGAGAGCTGGCGCCAGCGGCTGAGGGCCCACGAGTACGGCCGATTGGTCGGGGTCAATCTCGTCCGCGTCGAGCGGATCGAGCGGTACGGCTGGGAAGATCTCTCGGCGCCCGACACGCCGGCTCGCCCGCCGGACATGCACACCGAGGAGATCTACGTACGCGTTCCGCTCGAAGTGACGCGCCTTTCCGGCGAGCGCGTGTTCGGCGATACGATGCTCCTTCTCTTGCGTCGTGAGGGACGCAAGTACAGGATCGTCGCTTATGGCGAGACGGACGGTCCTTAGTCGCCGTCTGCGCATAAGAGAACTGTCATCCTGAGGGCCGAAGGCCGAAGGACCCCACAGTCAACGGTGGGGTCCTTCGCTTCGCTCAGGATGACAGTCAGTTATTTCAGGACGACGGCTTAGACGCTACCCTGGCAAATAGCGTGCGATATCGACGCCCAGGCGATCGCAGATTGAGCGCAGCACGTCGTCCGTCTGGTGCGTGTTCTCGTCGAGTGGGCGGCTTGTGTCGATCACGTGGTCCGCGACGGCGAGCTTGTCCGCCAGCGGCCTCTGCACGCGGATGCGGGCGAACGCATCCTCTGTGGACAGGCCATCTCGTTCGCGAATCCGGGCCACTTGAATGGGCTCGGGGCACGCGCAGACCACCAGCGGGCGGAACGCTTCGACGAGTCCATTCTCGACGATGAGCGCGGCCTCGTAGCAAGCGAGTGGCTCGCTTTGGCCAGCCAGGTCCGCTGCGCGGGCCAGCGTCTCCGCCGCGATGCGCGGATGGGTGATCGCGTCGAGCTTTCGGCGCGCCATTTCGTCCGTGAAGACCACGCGCGCAAGCGCCTTGCGATCGAGCCCTCCACTCGAATCGAGCAACCATTCCCCGAACGCCTGAACGACCTCGCGGAGACCGGCCGATCCAGGCGCGAGGACTTCGCGCGCCAGCTCGTCGGCATCGATGACCGGCACACCGCGCGCCCGCAATCGTGCGGCGACCATGCTCTTGCCCGAGGCGATACCGCCGGTCAGACCGAAGAGATGCATATGCACCGGATCGGCCTATACATTCGACCTGTACGCAATGCGAGAGACGACGGATCATCCCCGCGGGCCGCCGCCGCGCAAGGTGCCCCGGCGCCGTGTGCTCAAGGCGGCGCTCGCGGTGGGCCTGCTCGTCGGTGGGTCGGCGATGGCGCTCGCAAGAACCCGTGGCTATGTCGTTGCCCCCGGACGAAAGCTCGACGCACTCACGCCGTGGCAATTCGTCGTCGTCCAGCACGCGGCTCGGCGTATCGTCGCCCCCGATCGCGATGGAGACGCGTCCATCCCGACCGCGGACGATCTGGATGTCGCCGCGTTCGTCGACGGTTGGCTGGCGCGCCTCCCCCAGCGCATGCGTCGCGATCTGGGCCGCTTTCTCGCGTACATAGAGCACGTGGCGCCCGTTGGCGCGGGTTTCGAGGCGCGCTTCACACGTCTTGGTTCCGGAGAGCAAGATCGCGTGCTTGCCTCCGTCGAGGCGTCGACGAGCGATCTGCTCCGTGCGGGGTTCGACGGCCTGCGTTCGCTCGTCTTCTTGGGCTACTATCGCGACCCTCGGACATGGAGAGTCGTCGGCTACGACGGCCCCCTCGTCGATCGGCCCCGCTCCGGCTGGCGATGAGCATAAGGGCTCGATGACAGGCGGCATCGTGCGTGGCGCGGAGATCACCCGCGACCTGAGACTCGACGTCGACGCCGTCGTGATCGGCACCGGGGCCGGGGGGTCGGTGGTCTTGCGCGAGCTTGCCCGTGCGGGGTTGAGCGTCGTCGCGCTCGAGCAAGGATCGTGGTCGACACCGACGGACTTCGATCAGCGCGAGGACCACATGTTGCCTCTTTTGTTCGAGGAGGCGGGGGGTCGCGCGACCGAGGACATGGCCGTCCGCGTCCTCCAAGGCCGTGGCGTTGGTGGCAGCACGATTCACAACACGAACCTTTGCAAGCGCACGCCGGACGCGATCCTCGACCTGTGGACGACCCGGCATGGCGTTGTCAACGTCACCCCGAACGATTTGCGCAGCCGGTTCGAAGCGATCGAGAGGGAACTCTCCGTCTCGGAAATCTCCGCGCAGATGCGGAACGCAAACAACGAAGTGCTTCGCGAAGGATGCGACGCCCTCGGCTGGAAGGGCGGAGCGTTGCAGCACAATCGCGTCGGGTGCATCCAGAGCGGCTTCTGCGAGCTCGGTTGCCGCTACGACGCAAAGCAAAATGCCCTCAAGGTGCTCATCCCGCAGGCGGTGGTCGCAGGTGCGCGCGTCTATGCCGATGTCGAGGTCGTCCGCGTGGTGCACGACGGCGCGCGCGTCGGCGGTGTGCACGCCATCGTTCGTGGTGAGGATGGACGGCCTCGGTCCGCCATCGACGCGCGCGCGCGTGTGGTCGTCCTGGCGGCGAGTGCAGTTGGAAGCCCGGCGCTGGCGCGCAAGAGCGACGTGCCCGATCCGTACGCGCAGCTCGGACGCGGCCTGCGATTGCACCCCGGGGGAGTCGTTGCCGGCAGGTTCGATCGCGAGATCGCGGGCTGGCGTGGCATTCCTCAGAGCTACGAGTGCACCGAACACCTGTCGTACGAGGAGGGGAGCGACAAGCGGGTCTGGATTGTCACGGCATTTGCGCATCCGATTGGAACGGCAGCGGCGCTGCCCGGCTTCGGTGCGGCGCATATGGCGGCGATGCGCGCATATCCGAACTTGGCCGTGCTGACCGCAATGCTCCACGACGAAACGAGCGGCGAGGTCTCAGTCGGTGCCGACGGACTTCCGCGCCTTAGCTACGCGATGAATTCACGCGATCAGCGCCAACTCGCGAAGGGGCTCGCCGCTTGCGCCCGCATCCTGCTTGCGGCGGGCGCGCGCGAAGTCACGATTCCTGCGATCCCGCCGCGACGCGTAACGACGATCGCGCAACTGGACGCCCTAGATTGGTCGTTCGCGCGCCCGCACGGAGTCCCGCTGACGGCCGTCCATCCCATGGGGACGATGCGCATGGGGGAGGACCCGAAAACGAGTGTCGTTCGGTCGACGGGGGAGCACCACCAAATCCGGGGGTTGTTCGTCGCCGATGGGTCGCTGTTTCCGACGAGCATTGGCGGCCCCCCGCAGATCAGTATCTATGCCTTCGCCTTGCATCTGGCGCCGCACATGATCGCGCGCGCCAAGGGCTGAGGCCGTCGAAGCTGCGGATGATCCGCGGTTCGCAGCTACGCGGCGTGTGCAATCAGTCGCGAAGGCCCTGTCGTGCCGAGGAGGGCGCACACTCGTCCAATCACGTTGGCGCTTCCGCCTGCAAGGACGAGAAACTTCCCCGACTTCATGTCCCGTTCGTACGTGAGCATCTTGCTCGCCGGGATTCCGACGCACGTCAGATCGAGATCGTGATCTGCGGAGGACAGGCGGTCTCCGACGAGGGTCAACCGGTTCACGTCGAGCCCCGCGTCGCGGAGTGCGTCGAACGCCAACCTCGCACGGGCATGCGATTCATACATCGCGATGACGGCGTGTCTCGGTGCGGCCTTCATGGTCGGTCGGTGCCTCAACTTTGGCTCCAGGCTGAGAATCCCCCGGATGCCGCATTAAGCAGGACCCGTGCCAACGGCGATCACCAAAAATGAACGACATTTCAAGCGTCGCAGCATGTCCACGGTCGGGTTGCCTCGCCAAGTGGCGTGGCGAATTTGCGCGCGAAGTCCCGAATCACCACGCGGCGGCGCGGACCCCTACTGCGCTCACGATCGATGCGTCGCGCGCCCGGAGATGAGCCATGGGACGGCGATGACGGCCATCAGAGCTAGCGTGGGCTCGCCGCCGAAAGTCTCATGTCGAAGCACGCCTCCCACGACGCGGGCGACGCTGAGCAACCAGAAGAGCGCGAGGACGAGGAGCATTCCGCGGTCACCCTCGTCGGCGTGTGTGTCCTCGACACTCGACGGATCACTGGAGCGATAGGGCAACGACGACATGGCGACCTCGCACGCATAGAAACGTAGGCGTCGCTAGATAAAGAATTGCTAAATCTGTCGGCGGCGCGTCGGAGGCGCGTCGGCGGCCAAAACGTGCCCTTGGGTGTGGGGGGTGGCGAGCGCCGTGGACGGTTGCTTTGGTCGCGAACCGTCAACTCGAGCCCCGGAGCCTCGACCTCGTCCCCGACCCTTGCGCGGCCCCCCAATCGCCGATACCCGATCCGTCTTCCGTCACTCTCGCTCCCATGCCCGCCGACTTCGTCCATCTCCACGTCCACTCGCAGTATTCGCTCCTCGATGGGGCGGTAAGAATCAAGGACCTCGTCAAACGGGTCGCAGCGGGCGGGATGCCAGCCGTTGCTGTCACCGATCATGGCAACATGTTCGGCGCAATCACCTTCTACAAGGCGGCCAAAGAAGCCAAGATACGGGCGATCCTCGGGTGCGAGCTCGACGTTTGCGCCCGCGGCGGACTCGCTGTGCATCTGCCCGTGCTCGCCGCAAGCACCGAGGGGTACAAGAACCTCGTGAGGCTCGTGTCGCGTGGCCATGTCGCGCCGCCTGCCGAAGGCCGCGCGGCGGGCGAGCCGATGATCACGTTCGACGACCTCGCTTCCCACACCAAGGGGCTGATCGGGCTCACGGGGTGCATGGGCGGACTCGTCGCACAGGCCATTCTTGAGGAAGGCGAGGCTCGCGGTCGGCAGGTCCTCGCGACGCTCAAGGAAGCGTTCGACCCCGGGAACCTGTACGTCGAGCTTCAGGACCACGGATTGCCGGAGCAGCCAATCCTCAACGGCATCCTCGTCCGCCTTGCCGGCGAGCTTGGCCTGCCATTGGTCGCGACCAACGACGTGCATTATCCGGAACGCGCGGACGCGGAAGCGCACCTCTATCTGTCGTGCATCAAGACGGGTCTTTCGCTCGAGGAGGCCAAGGACCGCCACCACGGCTCGAGCGAGATGTATCTGAAGTCCGCTGACGAAATGTCGCAGCTCTTCGCCGCGTATCCGCAAGCACTACGGGCGACGCTCGAAATCGCGGAGAAGTGCCAGCTTGCACTCA
>JALYHX010000084.1 GCA_030776305.1 Myxococcota bacterium | reverse complement strand
GACAAGAGTCGGCGCCGACCCCCGGAGCACCACCTCACCCCACGCGACAGGGGAAAGACGCCTCTGGGCGCGCCGAGCCGTGCCGCACCGAACTCGGCAAATGGTAAATGAAAAGGCGTCGACTTGGAAGGCGGAACGGCTCACCTGCAGTAAGCTGGCCCAAATCGAAGACGAATGACTGTCACCCGTTCTGTGCGTCCCCCGCCACCGCCGTCGGCCACGGTAGACTTGCGAGAGAGCGTCGAGCGCCACCGCGCTGCGCTCCTCGAGCGGCTCGCTGACGGCGAGGATGGCATTGAACTCGGGCGTGCAAACGCGCGCTTCCTCCAGGCGTGCTTTCGCACACATTTCGGTGCGGCGGCCCAAGCGGTCGGCCTGCCGTCGATTGGCGTGGCCGTGGCGGCGGTGGGTAGCTTCGGGCGTGGTGCTGTCGCCCTCCGCAGCGACGCGGACATCGTTGTCATCGTCAGCCCGCGTGCGATCGGGGCGCAAGAAGCAGCAGCCTTCGCACAGGCGCTCCTCTATCCGCTATGGGACGCGACGCTCGCGGTCGGGCATCAAGTCGTGAGCGCGGCCGATGCCGTGAAACTTGCGGAAGAGGATCTGGTCACCGCGACGGAACTCCTCGATTTGCGTTTTCTCGCAGGCGATGATGTGCTCATCCGCGATCTCATCGCCCAGGCCAATGAGGGCTTCTTCGGCGAGGAAGACCTCGGCGCGTTCATCGAGCGGCTCGAGGCGGAAACACTCGCGCGACACGAGCGATTCGGCGGATCGCTGTATTTGCTCGAGCCGGACGTCAAAAGCGGCGCGGGCGGTCTGCGCGATATTGACGGCATGCGCTGGGCCGCGCGCGCCCGCTACCGCGTGGGTGAGCCTGACGTTCAAGAGAAGCTCGCCGCCTGGGGGGAGCTCCTGCATCGGGGGATCCTCGTCGCGCGGGAAGCAAACGAAATTGCGACCGCCGAGGAGTTCTTGTGGCGGATTCGCAATCGCCTACACGCGCGCGATGGCCGCAAGGCGGACCGCCTGGGATTCGAGCAGCAAGAGGCTCTCGCCGTGGCCATGGGCTACGGCAGTGACCCCGCCCGCGCGGCGGAGCGCCTGATGCAGGACTACTACCGCAACGCCCGGGCGGCGACGCGCGCGCGATCCAGTCTCTTCGAGCGTCTCAAGCCAACGCGCCGCCGCCCGAAATCAGCTCCCGTCGATCTGGGCGACGGCGTGCGTCTTTTCGACGGGCACGTGACACTCGCCGGCAGCGCGGAACTCCAGGCTGAACCTGCGCTCGCCCTGCGCGTTTACGCTGCGTGCGTACGGCACCGCGCGCCGGTCCTTCCGTTCGCGCGGGATGCCATCGCGCGGGCGGCGGACGATGGCGCATGGTGCGAACGGCTGAGGGCAAGCTCGGAGGCGGCCTCGCTCTTCGTGGAGCTCGTCTGCACCATCCCGGAGTCGCCCACGCGTCGAGGGTCCGTTGTCGGCGAGCTTCACGACGTGGGGCTTCTCCTGGCCATGGTGCCGGAGTTTCTCCCGGTGACCGGCCAAGTGCACCACGACGTCTACCACGTGTACACGGTCGATGCGCATTCGGTTGCCTCGGTCGATCGCCTCCGTCAACTGGCGCGGGGTGAGCTCGCCCACGAGTTCGCGCTCGCCTCGCGCCTCGCCGCCGAGATTGCGCGCCCGTGCCCGCTTTTCTTGGCCACGCTGCTCCACGATGTCGGCAAGGGATATCCAGACGCGGACGGGTCCCGGAAAGGGCATTCGAAGATGGGGGCCGATCTTTGCGACCGCATCCTGCCACGCTTGGGTCTGTCGCAGGAGGACGTCGACGACGCGCGCCAGCTCGTGCGCGATCACCTGCTCATGTACCACGTTGCAATGCGCCGCGATCTCGACGACGCAGCCACCATCGAGGAGTTCTGCCGCACGATGCGTGGTCGCGAGGGTCTTCGCAGCCTGTACCTTTTGACCGTTGCCGACCTCTCCACGACGTCTCCGACGGCGATGACTTCATGGAAGGCGCGCATGCTCGATGACCTCTACTTCGCGGCGGAGGCGCATCTCGCGGGGCAACAACCGCGCGCCGACGTCGAGCGGGTCGCAAGGGTCAAAGATGCGGTGCGCAAGGCCTGTCTCCGACCCAACGAGGTGGTCGAGAGCTTCCTGGCGTCGATGCCCGAGCGCTATCTGCTTGCCAATGCGCCCACATCCATCGTCTGCCACGCGCGCATCGTCAAGGAGCGTGGAGCGCGCGCCACGCATGTCGGGCGAGTTCCGTCGCGTCGCGCGGAGGCTACGGAGCTCTGCGTCGTCGCGGATGATCGTCCCGGGCTGCTCGCGAGGATCGCGGCAGTCATCACGAGCAACGGCTTGGAGGTGCTGGCGGCGCAGGTTTACTCCCGCATGCGCGACGATTCGACCGGAAAATGCGACCCGCGCATCGAGGCTGTTGACCTGTTCTGGGTGCGCGATCGCAATGGGGGGACCGATGGGGTCGACCGTGCCTTGCCGCGCCTGGCCCGCGATCTGGAGGACGTGTGTGGAGGAGGGCTCGATCCCGCAGAGCTCTTGCGCGCCCGCGTCGGTTCGGCCTCGCTGTGGCGCGAGCGGCCCAGCCCGGCCGTCCCCACCGAGGTGCTGCTCGACGATCGCGCGTCGCCCCGACACACCGTCGTCGAAGTATTCGCGAAGGATCGGCCGGGGCTTCTCTACATCCTCGCGCGCGCCCTACACGACTTGAGCTTGTCGATCGCGCTGTCGAAGATCAACACCGAGGGTACACGCGTCGCCGACGTGTTTTACGTGAGTGAGCTGGATGGGTCGAGGGTACGTCCCGGTGCGCGGTACAAGCAGATCCATGATGCCTTGATGCAAGCCATAGAGAACCAATCGTCAGGGCGTTAGACTCGACGTTCATGAAGGCATCGGATCTGGCGTTCGCGGGCATCGTCGGCGTGGCGCTCGGGGCATGCGGCGCGTCGGCGCCTCCACGGCACGCGGGTGATGTAGCCGCCGCATCGGGCCCCCCTGTGGAGGCCGCACCT
>JALYHX010000083.1 GCA_030776305.1 Myxococcota bacterium | reverse complement strand
GACGCGCGCCGATCGAATCCTCTTCATGCTCGCCCCGATCATGGCGATGGGGATGGTCTTCACCCTCGTCGGCACCATTCCGTTCGGGGACACGATTTGCCCGCGTGAATTCCGGCTGCACTGGGTGTCGGCGTGGCCATTCATCGAGGGCCTGGCGGTGCCGCGTTACGGCACCTGTGCGGCGGACGCGAGAAATGGCCTCTATCCAATTGATCTGATGGTCGCGCCCCTGGGGGTCGGCATCCTTTTCGTCTTCGCGATGTCGGGCCAGGGCATCATCGGCGCGGCAATCGCAGGTTGGTCCAGCGACAACAAGTTCAGCCTGATGGGCGCGCTCCGCGCCGCGAGCCAGATGGTGTCGTACGAGGTCACGCTCGGGATGTCTCTCGTCGGCGCGATGATGGTCTATGGCACCGTGCGCCTCGACGACATGGTGCGCTGGCAGGACAACCACGCGTGGGGCATTTTCGTCCAGCCGCTAGCATTCTTCCTCTTTTTCACGGCGTCCGTTGCGGAGAACAAGCGAATTCCGTTCGACCTTCCGGAGGCCGAGAGCGAGCTCGTCTCCGGGTATTTCACCGAGTACGCGGGCATGAAGTTCGGGATGTTTTATTTCGCCGAGTACGCCGAAGTCGTCACGGGCTCGATGCTTCTCGTCACGATCTTCCTCGGAGGCTGGGCGCTTCCGTTCTTGCACCGCGACGGCCTCACGATCGAGTTCGGCAGTGTGCGTCTCGTGCACGCGCTTGTCCCGCACGTCTGGATGACGCTCCTCGGCATCCTGACGTTCTTCGGAAAGGTGATCGTGGTCTGCTGGATGCAGGTGTTCGTGCGTTGGAGCTTGCCGCGCTTCCGATACGACCAGCTGATGAAGCTCGGCTGGCGCATCCTGCTCCCCGCGTCGCTGGCCAAAATCCTCGTCACGGGGGTCGTGTGGCTAGCGCTCGACAAGGCCGGCCCGGGCATGAGTGATGCGCTGAAGGTGCTGGGCGACGTGTCGCAAGCGCTCGTGGCCGTGGCCATCACGTATTTGCTCGGGCGTCTCGTTTTCGGGTTCGTCGGGCCCGCGAAGCACCTGCGGACATTGCTCGGCTCGTCGGCCGAGATCGCGGGAAAGCGGGGCGGGACGAAGTCCGCGCAAATGCAAGCATGAGAGGTGCCGAAGTGGAAAATCCGACTTTTCCGAAGAAGCCACCTGCAGCGACGAACGCGACCCCCGTCGCGTACACGCCGCACGACTTCGAAATAGAGAGCTATTTGCCCGAGATCTTCCGGGGCGTGGGGGTGTCGATGAAACACTTTTTCGACAATACGCGCGCGATGCTCCGCGGCGATCGCCCCGACCCCGTGCTCGATCGGTTCGACGCGGGCATCACGACGATTTCCTACCCCGAGCAGAAACGACCTTATCCGGAACGGTTCCGCGGCGTTCATCGTCTGACGACGCGTACCGATGGCAGCGTGCGCTGCGTCGCCTGCTTGTGTTGCTCGACCGCCTGCCCCGCGCAGTGCATCTACATCGACGCAGGCGAATATCCCGAGGGTCACTCACGGCGCGGATACGAGCGCTATCCGGTGCGGTTCGTGATCGACGAGCTGCGTTGCATCTTCTGTGGCTACTGCGTCGAGGCCTGTCCCTGCGATGCCATCCGCATGGACACGGGGATGCACGCGGTGCCGTACGATTCGCGCGATCAGTTCATGTACGATCGTGATCTTCTCTTGTCGATTTCCGGACGGGACGGCACGTACGAGACGATGAACCCTCGGCACGAGCCGGGCGACCCCACGCATCCCGGAATCACCCGCGAGCACGAGCCTCATTAGCCCCTGGTCTCGTGCAGCGCCGTTCTCGACGCCTTCTGCGCGTGCCTCGCCTCGGCAGACGCGCGCCTCTACGACGCGAGCGTTTGGGGCGCTCGGGTAGACTCCGACCTCGTCGGGCTGTGCGGGTGGCTTGTTTAGGAAGACGACAACCCCGGCTGGCCAAACGCCTGGCTCGCCTGGCCAGACGCCTATGTCTTCGGCCCGGACGCTTGGCTCGAATGGGCCGACGCTTGGCCCGAAGGGATAGGCGCGTGGCTCGAATCGGCCGGCGCTTGGGCCGAAGAGATGGGCGCCTGGCTCGAATCGGCCGACGCTTGGCCCGAAGAGATGCGGGCTTCGCCGCCCGCGTGGTGCCGCGGTGCAGAGTGACGATTCACCGATGCGCGGGGACCAAGCTAGGATCCTACCTTCTGTCATGAGAAGCCTACGCCTTCGTCTCGCATCGACCATCGCAATGCTCGGATCGTCGAGCTTGTCGTGCGCGGGACAATCGCACACCGCCAAGATGGCCACTCCTCCAACGGACATCGCCGCGCTCGTTCGTCTTCCGGATACCGACGAAGGCTTGCCCGGCGCGGGCCCAATTCGCCGCTACGAGGGGTTCGCCGAACACTGGCGAGAGCGTCGCCTCGCGTGGTCGCGACGGGTGGCAGAGGACCAAGGCGCGGTCGTCTTCGTGGGCGACTCGATCACCGAGGGATGGGGCGACGACATGGGTCGAAGCTTCCCCGGCCTGAAGGTGGCAAACCGCGGCATTGGTGGGGACACGTCGCGCGGGGTGCTCATCAGGCTCGACGGCGACGTCCTGGCGCTTCATCCGCGGGGGGTGGTCATCCTCGTCGGAACCAACGACGTCGAAGAGGGAGCACCCCCGGACACCATCGCGGGCAACGTGGCTCTCGTCCTCGAGGCTCTACGGGCCAGCGACCCCGCGTTGCCCATCCTTCTCTGCGAGGTATTTCCAAGTTCGCCCAGCCAGAGACGCCCACGAGACCGGATCACCCGCTTGAATCAACGCTATGCAAGCCTGGTGAGCGGAAAACCGCAAGTCACGTT
>JALYHX010000082.1 GCA_030776305.1 Myxococcota bacterium | reverse complement strand
GCTACCGCCAGCTCCGCTGCTACCGCCAGCTCCGCTGCTACCGCCAGCTCCGCTGCTACCGCCAGCTCCGCTGCTACTGCCGGCTCCGCTGCTACTGCCGGCTCCGCTGCTACTGCCGGCTCCGCTGCTGCCGCCCGACGCCGTCGCGTCTATGCCGCTCGAATCGCCGCCGCCCTCCCCTGCAGCACCGTCGTTCACGCCCCCACCGTCGATCGAGCCGACAGCACCGCCGTCGGCGGCTTCGGCGCAGGAAACCGGGTCGCCATTGTCGCAATCGAACTGCACGCCATTGAACGGGACGACGAGAATCTTGCTCCCGCCGTTATTGATACCAGTGAGGTTTTTGTTCACGTCCGTGACGGCGAAGGTGAAATGGGTGACGTGGCCGTTCTCCTGATAAACCCCAACGCGCTCCATGTTGTGCCATCGGTTGACCGTGCCATCCGTGTACCGGAGCCAATTTGAATTCGAATTTGGCGGCGATTGAGAGGCCTGATAGGCAAGTCCCGTACTCGTCCAGTTGGTTATGCCATCCTTGGACATGATATGATAGCCTCGTTGCACATTCCAATAATTGTAAACAATGTGGTAATAGCCCCCGCTGTACCAGATCACCTCATCTTCAGCGTTGCCGTTGTCGCCATTTTCGAGGTTGGGAAGGATGCTGTCGGTCTCCACCTTGTAGGTCCCCAGGACTTGGTCGCTGTCCATGACACAGCCGGCACGCGACGTGGCCCAGAATCGATTGTTCGCACCCACGGTGAAGGTAAAATTGGAGGACAGACTACCGCACGCGGTGTGCCCGTTCGCGTTGGTCAGGGTAAGGCCAAGGGACGTCCACGGCCCATTGGGAGAGCTGGAGCCGAACATCTGGCCTGGCACGATCTCCCCCACGGAAAGCGTGTACGGACTCGTGCCGGTGGGAGCGATGAGCGCGGTCAGGTTGTGCCCCAGGTTGTTGCCTTGCAGGTTGCTTGTATAACAATTGCCCTGCGACACGTACGGTCCCATGATGTTGTCGCTGATGGATTCCATCGGGATAGATCTCTCCCAGCCACTTCCACTCGGTCCTCCTCCTGGTGGGCCGAATCCATTGCTGTGGAGCCAATGGGCAGCGTACAGATGGTATTTCCCGTCGTTCCCGTGAAGGATCTTCCCGTCCCAGTAGAAATAAGTTTGCTGCTGTGGGCCTACCCCGCCAGTGGCTCCGTTGTCTTCGAGTCCATTGGCCGGATCCCGCGGGCCTACGGCTGACGCTCCCCAGACTGCGGTCGACAACGTCCCCACGATGGGCATCGGCTGAAAGTAATTGATCAGCGGCTTCGGAGTTGCTGCCGCCGGGGACGTGACAAGCACCAAAGCGGTCAAGACCGTTGTTTTTGCAAACGGATTCATCGGGTGAACTCCTCGTCGAGATGTTTTCGGGCGGGCGCCCGATGGCGGGACCACAACCGCCAATCCGGCCACCCCATTCGTCGACCTTCGTACTGCCGCTCTCATCCCAGGCCCCTCTGTATGCGTGTGCGGCAGCAAGGCCCGAACCCGTTTCGATTTGCGTCTGCCATGAATGGTAGCGAGTCCGCCGCAGATGTCACACACCGCGAGGCCAAGATCTAAGTCCTCGTCGTGATCGCCATCGAATTGACGGGAATTCCGGTCGTGGCACAAAGTTCATCTTGGGCCCTGCCGCACGGAACTTCCCGACCCATTGCGACCGAGCAAAGGCGGCGGGCCGACGGAAAAACTGTTCGAACGATGCACCCCGCGTAGGCCCTGCGTATGCTCAGGCGCATGCCTCGAAGGTCGAGGCATGCTTCAGCAATGCCTGTGTCGTCATGGCGCTCTCGGGAGGAATCGCGGAGCGCGACTCCCCACGTAGGCGCCACCACCTCTCGGGTCAACAGGCTGTCCCGCGGCTTCGTTCATCAGTACACAGCCATTTCAGCAAACTGCATCTTGTAGGTGTTCGTATCATTGGGGTTTTGTCTCAGATTCGTACCTTCAACCCTCACGTATCTTGCAGTAGTTGCAGGAACATTGAATGTCTGTGGGGCTGCTCCAGGGTTTTGGTAGCCCGTCTTCGTAACAACCGTCGCCCAATCTACATTGTTGGTAGACAGACCAATGGTAAAAGCTACGGGAAATCCGTATCCCGCATTAGGAGCATCGCTTCTTGGCCAAAGCACCACTCTGGACACCGTATCATTTGCACCAAGGTCCACAGTCAAGTCTTCTTTATGATTCATCGTCGTCGGTGTGTTACTGGAATAGCCCATTGATGTTCCGGGGACGGAGGTGGTTACTCCGTCGGTAACCTTTTGAGCACCCCAGCTGTTGTCGACATCCACGCTGCTGGTCGTCAACACCAATTTGCCGAAAGCAAGATTGGAGTTTTTGCTGGTGACCGTCAATTTGATGGCGGTGTCATATGGATCCCAGCTGTCGGCTGCGTCCAACGTAAGTGTGACTGCTGTCGCAGTCTGGCTCAATGTCACCACATGACCATTGGACACGAGCGATGCGGTACCAAACAGCTTACCGTCTGCAGGAACCGGCAATGTCAACGTTTTCGTGCCCGGCGCTTTGAGAACATGGATGAATTCTGTGGCATCATCCGGGGTTCTCGTAGCAACTCCCCACGTCAAAGTACTCAAAGACGACAGTGGCTTCGTGACATAGGATGTACTCGGCAATGAATTTTTGATTGAACTCGCGATGGGAGCGATCAATCGGCCCACGGACGTGAGAGCACTCACCACTCCTGTTTCAAAGCCGCCGCCATTACCCGGGTAGGGCCCCGCCGCCCACTGTACTCCGAGCCCGTCCGTGTTGGTTCCTGCTTGAAGCACGACGTAGGTGAACATACTGGCAGGTGTCCACGTCACTGTATTCGTGCCTTTGGCTACGGATGCCCACCAGTTCGATGCGAATACAGGTCCGACCCCACGACTGTAAGATTGCCACCGAGTGCCGTCACTATTTTTGGTAAACTGGCCCCAATAGTCGAATTCCTGATCACCCTCGTCCGCGGTATAGATGTTTCCGTAGTAATTTTGAATCATGAGAAGGTTTGGGTTGATGCCTTTGACCGTCGCGCGCAACCTGACGTAGTCGACATAGGTATCGTTCTGTCCACCTTCGTCCAGGTAGATTCCGTCGATTTGGCTACCGTATCTGGTGATCAGTTCGGCGTAGACATCGTTGATGAAATTGTTCCAAGTCGGATAGTTGAACGGAGACCAACCCGCAGCAGCCTGATCGGCCGCATTGAAGTCATGGCCATCCCGCGGATGAGTATAGAACAGTACGCGGATACCTTTTGCTTTGACGGCGGCGATCATGTCCGCCAATACGTCGCGCGTCGTCGTATGCCCGGTAGGAAGCCACCTCGCCATTGCCGTGCTTGGCCACAAGCACACCATGTTTTTATGCCATGCAGTAAATATTACGAATTCCACCTGCATGGCTGCAAGGTCGTTCGCGAATTGTGTGGCATCGAAATTGTTGGCCAACGTATTGGGATCTGTGACCGGAGCTCCGCTCGTGTCTACTGTCAGGCCCGGAACGTAATGACAAAACATCCCGTACTTCATCCCATGGGTAGATACGATCCCGGTGCTCGCCGCGCCGGCGTCACCGCTTCCGCCCGAACTGCTCGTCGAGCTGCCGCTGGAACTTCCACTGCTGTTGCTACTGCCCGACCCGCTCGAGCTTCCACTGGTGCTGCTGCCGCCAGAACCGCTCGTCGAGCTCCCGCCCGAGCTCCCACTGCTGCTGCTGCCGCCAGAACCGCCCGTCGAGCTCCCGCCAGAGCTTCCACTGCTGCTGCCGCCAGAAGTACTACCGCCACCCGATCCGGAGTCTCCATCGGACGAGGCAGCTACAACGTCGAGCATGCTGGCGTCGCCATCACCGCCGCTGTCTGCCGAGCGACCGCAGCTCAGAGAAAGGGTGACAGCTGTAGATAGGGTCAAGACTCCGAGGCCTGTCATCTTCATCTTCATCGAGCACCCCTCTCCGGCTGTGGGCGGCAGCAAACCTTCAGCAAGCCTCGATCTACCACCACTCATGGAAAACTGTCGAACCTCGAGCTGTCCGTTGCCAGAAATATGCACCACCCGTTCGTGAGGAGCGCCCCGCACTTCGTCGTGTGCTCTCTATTCGCCCTCGCGCTGGCGAAGGTGCGGGCGCAAAGCGGTCAGCAGAGCGCGATGTACAGCGGTTGGACGTTTGCCCAGTCGGCGGACTCCATCTGGAGTTGAAAGCTTGCTGCTGAAAGGCGCTCGTCGAGACCTCGGCGCCCCAACTCTGGAAAAGGATTCGTAATTCGCTTCCTGCAAAGTCGGGCGTAATGCTGCGAGCCCCGCTGGCAGCGTCGTGGCGACGGAGACGGATGCTCCGCTCGCCGTTGGCGTCGTCGACGACGACGTGATTCCACTTGCAAGTCGAGCCTCTGCCGAGACCCCGAGCTAGCGCGTCAACCGACGCGTGCTCGAGGCTCGCTCGAAGAAGTGTAGCGGTCGTCCAATTGGAAAGCGACTTAGTGATGCCTGGGATTCCGTGGACACCGTAGAACTCCGCCGCTTGCACCGCGATAGCCAGCCGAAGGGAACGGGACTGGCCATCCGTCTCTTATTTCCGCTCCTGACATCGTGCACGGTGAGTAGGCCAAGTCCGCTAACCCCAGCTATGGCATGATGCTCCAAGCATGCGCGCGCTTCTGGCCCATTCCACTCTTTGTACGTTTGCCTTGCTGGCTTGCGGAGGCGGCAATGAACCGCCCGTGCAAGCGACGAATCCCAACGACGCGGGTGCCGATCAAACGGCGGCGGGCGGAGGCGCCGATCACGACACGGGCGTTGGGGGTGATGACGCCAGCATGGGCTCCGGCGGATCGGACAGCGTCGCCCCGAACGACAGCGCGGCGCAGGTAGAGGCGGCATCGACGGAGGCACATGCTGAGGCGCAAGCAGAGGGGCAAGCCGACGCGCAAGCGGAGGCGAGCGTCCCGGACCATGGTTGGGACTGGAACGGGATCGTTGGAACCGGACAGAGCCTCTCCGTCGGCGTCCAGGCCAGCAATGCAACGCTGATGATGCAGCCCTTCAGCAACCTGAAGCTCTCGCTCGGCACAGCGAGCGTCACCGTCCCTCCCTACAACGCGAACGACCCCGCGCTTTCGGTGGTTCCGCTCGTCGAGCCCATTCGCGCTCTGGCAACCAGCTACCCCGGCGCGTACCCCCTCAACATCTACGGTGAGACCCCCCACACAGCGATGGCCGATCAGATTTCTGCGCTCTACCAGAAGGACACGGCAGGCAATTACATCACCGTCCATACCGTCGTCGGCGAATCGGGCCAGGGGCTCAACATCATCGACAAGACGGCAACGGTCACCCCCAACTTGGGGCACGCGTACGCGGCGACTCTTTTCGAGGTCTCGGCGCTCAAGCGCCTGGCCATGGCCGCGGGCAAGACGTACGGGGTTGGAGGGATCATTCTGACGCACGGAGAAGCTGACGCCGGAAACAATAACTATGAGAGCGGTATGGTTCAGCTCTATAGCGACTACAATGCCGATATCTCCGCGATTACAGGGCAAACGAAGAAGATCCTGCTCTTCGTCACCCAGCAGCAGACGTCGCCCGCAAACAACACGACGACTGCGTCGCTGATCGCGCAGTGGAAGATAGGGGTCGACCATCCGGGAGAAGTCGTCTGTGTCGGTCCGAAGTACCAGTACCCCTACGCAACCGATCACCTCCACCTTGTGGCGAGAGGCTACGACCAGCTCGGGGAGAAGTACGCAGAGGTCTACTACGAAAGGGTCGTCTTGGGACACGACTGGCAGCCCCTGCAACCGCTTGCGGTGACTCGCAGCGGTCCCGTCATCACGGTGCAGTTTCACGTCCCCGTCCCGCCGCTCGCCTTGGAAAGTGCGATGCCTGCTCCCCACCAGACGGCGCACACGGCCTGGATGCATGGGCAAGGGTTCGAGGTCGCCAACCAGAGTGGCGAGCTGACGATCAATTCGGTGGCGATCCAAGGCGACTCCGTCGTGATCACCCTCGCGAGCGACCCGGTCGCGACCGGCCTCGTCGTCCGCTATGCGATCACACAAGACGGCAACACGACGTCGGGGGGACTTGCGACCGGACGCATTGGACAATTGCGCGACTCGGACTCGCTCGTCGGATATGGGACGAAGCTGCCGCTGTACAACTACGCAGTCTCGTTCATACTGCCGGTCAACTAGTCCATACAACTTCTACGCACGCCGTCTGCCCGCGGACCGAATCACTTACAGCAAAGGTGCGTCGGGCCGTACCCGAAAGGGCGCCGGTTGGCTTGTAGGTTTCCCACGGTGCTCCCATCGCCGCCGGTACCGCTGCTCACGACGGCCCCGCCCAAGGCGACGATTGGGCGACTGCCACGGCCGTTGCACGCAACACGGACGCAGTTGCCGGTCGCCCGCTGTTTTTTGGCGTGCAACGGTACTGAAAGCGGACCCATTTGCCGCGAACCTCCGCCCGACGCCGCGCATAGCGCAGCGACTCAAAGCGCAAAGCGTCTTCCTTGCACCTCGTGGCGCTTGTGGTCAGATGCATTTCGAAAGTTGCCACGGAAGGGTCGGCGCCCCACGGGGGAGCGCAATAGACCCCATATCGTGGGACCGGATTAAATTAAGACAATGGAAGGGTCACATGCTCGCAATGCCAATGGTAGGTCGTGCGTTGGGCATCTTTGCTGCGTGCATCGCGCTTTGCGCGTGCAGCGGCGCCGAATGGAAGAACCAGAAGGTGACGACGGACTACCAGCCCGCAAAGCAGCTCACACTGACGGTCGTCTCCAACGCTCAGGGAGATGAGCTTAAGCAGGCCGTTGAAG
>JALYHX010000081.1 GCA_030776305.1 Myxococcota bacterium | reverse complement strand
CCGAGCCTGGGGAAACCACCGTGTCGAGGAGTCCGGCATGAAGAAAAGTCCTCGACTGGCCGCGCATCTCGGCCAGTGTCTTCTATGAGGACGCCGCCAGAGCCATCGATTGGCTGTGCGACGCGTTCGGCTTCGAGGTGCGGCTCGAAGTGGAGGCGGGGGCGGCGTCATCCATCACTCGAAGCTCACTTTCGGCGCGTGAGTGATGATGGTGGGGATGGTAGGGGAATGCTCGCGGAGCGTTTGCGCGACCCAAAGCCGAAGTGATGTATCCGACGGTGTCGCAGAACGGCGCCCGCAACGCGAGGTCGGGGTCCCTTACCGCTTGAGCAGGCCACCGAGGGGGCGCGCTGGCGGGGGAGCGGGATCGTTGTCCCGCAAGAAGCGCAGGTTGGCGTGGTTGATCGCTGCGTGTGCGACAAGCGGGCCGGCGAGGCTGCCGGTCGCCTTGAAGACGCCCGCGAAAATTAGGCCCATGAGTGTCGCCCAAGCCATCCATCCCCACCGGCCGCGCCCACGAATTTGATGGAGTCCACCAAAAACGAGCGAGGACGTGACGACGCCGACCATGGGGACGAGAAGCCCCCGGAAGAGCAATTCTTCACCGGTCGCGCTCGCGGCCGCGAGCGCCATCAGCACACCGTCGCCAGCCCCATGTACAGCCGGTCGCAGCGCGACGTGAAGCGCGCGCGCCCACTCGGCGCGCCGCACGATCGCGCGTGTCCCGGCGATCGTGATTGCTCCAAGGCAGATTCCCAGCCCAAGGCTGAGGACGAGCGACGCGTTCCCCCGTATGCCGAGCCACCCCTCATGGTCGTCGTATCCAAGGGCCGTCGCCATCGCTGCCGACAGCCCTCCGACGGCCAGGTACGCGGCCAGCACACCCACCGTGGGGATCGTGGCCCTCGGGGTGCGTCTGCGTGCGCTGGCCTGGCGGTTCTCACCGAACCACCACGAGATGCGCAGTGTCGCCATCGCGAGGACGAAACCTTTCACGCGGGGGCCTGCCGCGCAAGTCGTCGCTGTCTGTTAGGATTGCCAGGTAGGCTCAGCGCTCCGTTATGTCGACGTCCTTCGCCACCGATGAGCGCCCGCGCGTTCTCATCGTCGATGACGAGAAGTTCATCCGCGACATCCTCGCCGACTTCCTCGGAATGGAAGGGTACATCGTACGCACCGCTGAGGACGGCACCGCGGCTCTCGAGGAGCTGAACAATGCTCACTACGACCTCGTCATCAGCGACCTGAAGATGCCGCGCATGGGAGGCATCGAGCTCCTGAATGAAATCGGCACCGCTGCCCCCAATGCGCTCACGATCATCATGACGGGCTTCGGCACGGTCGAAACGGCGATCGACGCGATGAAGCGCGGCGCGTACGACTACATCCTCAAGCCCTTCAAAGTCGAGGAGGTCATCCGCGTCGTACAGCGCGGCATCGACAAGCAGCGCCTGTCGGCGGAGAACCTGCGCCTACGCGAAGCGGTGTCCCTTTACACGGTCAGCGAGGCCATCGCGGCAAGCTTGTCGCTCGAAGAGGTGCTGGCCACCCTCGGGGACACGGCGCTCTATGAGCTCAAAGGGGACCTCGTCTCCACGTGGCTCGACGACGGCGAAGGAAGCTACTTCGAGCGGCAGCGTCTGGTGCGCGAACCGAGCATGAATCAATCTCTGTCATCGTCTCCCGCGCGCAGCTCGCCGTTGGTCCCGCCTAGCCCCGAGTCGAGCGAACGAGTGGCGCTCAGGGGCTCGGAGTACGGCGAGCTTGCACCCCAAGCCTTCGTCGACCACTACGCAGCGTTTTCGGAGCTGCTCGAGCAGGGAACCAAGGGGATGCGGTTCTTCACCGCACTACCGGCTTTGCCCCTCGTATCCCTGGTGTCGGTCCCGCTGCGGATGAAGGCGAGGCTGCTCGGCTGGATCGGCGTCGCGAGTTTCACCAAACAGAAGCGTTTCAACGAGGGACACCGGAAACTTCTATCGATCGTCGGTTCACGCGCCGCGGCGGCGATCGAGAACGCAAGGCTCTACGAGGATTTGCGCGCCACCTTCCAGCAGACGATCCACGGGCTCGCCCGTGCGATCGACAAGATGGATCGCTATACCGCTGGGCATTCCGAACGAGTTGCGACGTACGCGACGCAACTGGCGAACCGACTCGGTCTCTTGCCCGACGCGGTCGAGATCGTCCGCCAGAGCGCGCTGATGCATGACATCGGGAAGATCGGGTGCGTGATGAACCTGAACAAGCCCGGCAAACTCACGCAGGATGAGTACGAGATCTTCAAGCGTCACCCGACGTACGGAAGGGATATCCTCGATCCGATCAAGTTCCTGCACCCGCTCATTCCAGGCGTGCACTTGCATCACGAGCGATGGGATGGTCGCGGCTATCCGATCGGGCTCAAGGGCAAGGACGTACCGCTGATTGCGCGCATCATCGCCGTGGCCGACACGTACGATGCCATGACGAGCGATCGCGCCTACCGTCGCTCGCTCCCTCATGAGGTGGCCGTCGGCGAAATCGAGCGATGCAGCGGCACCCAGTTCGACCCCGATATCGCCCGCACGTTCACCTCTGAAATTGAAGAGTTCCGGGAAAGACAGTCCGCGACGGGTGCGAAGATCCCGGATTGAAGACCTGCTATATAGCGACATGCTCGACGACAAGCTGCGGGAGTGCCTGACGTTCGACGACGTCCTCCTCGTCCCCGGCTACAGCGAAGTCTTGCCGAAGGACGTGGAGGTCAACACGCGCCTCTGCCGCGGTCTCGATTTGGAGATCCCCATCCTGAGCGCTGCGATGGACTCGGTCACCGAGAGTCGCACCGCGATCACGTTGGCGCGTGAAGGGGGGATCGGAATCATCCACAAGAACCTGTCGATCGCGGCGCAGGCGCGCGAGGTCGAACGGGTCAAGCGGGCCGAGAGCGGAATGATCCTCGGGCCGGTGACGGCGCGTCCTTCGCAGTCACTGCGCGCGGCGCTCGAAGTCATGCGCGAGCACGACATCAGCGGCGTTCCCATCGTCGAAGGCGATCGGCCGGTAGGCATTCTCACTGCGAGAGACATTCGCTTCGAGCAAAACCTCGACCAGCCCGTCAGCGCGCTGATGACCCGCGAGCTCGTCACGGTCACCCCTGGGGTGACGGTAGATGAAGCCAAGCGGCTGCTGCACAAGCACCGCATCGAAAAATTGCTCGTCGTCGCTGGCGACGGCAAGCTCGTCGGCCTCATCACGATCAAGGACATCTTGCAGGCCGACAAGTACCCACAGGCCGTCAAAGACGAACAGCGACGGCTGCGCGTGGGCGCCGCGATCGGTCCGGGTCCCGATCGGCACGAACGCACGGCCGCGCTCGTGTCGGCCGGCGCCGACGTCATTGCCATCGACACGGCGCACGGTCATCACAGGGGAGTGCTCGAAGCGGTGCGCGCGACCAAGAAGGAGTTCTCCGGGGTCAAGATCATCGCGGGAAATGTCGCAACGAGCGAGGCGACCGAGGCACTGATCGATGCCGGAGCGGATGCCGTCAAGGTCGGTATCGGGCCCGGGAGCATCTGCACGACGCGCGTCGTCGCTGGTGTGGGCGTTCCACAAATCAGCGCCGTCAGCGATTGCGCGCGTGTCGGCGACCGCCACGGGATCCCCATCGTCGCGGACGGGGGCGTCAAACATTCAGGAGACGTGGCCAAGGCCATCGCGGCCGGGGCGAGCAGCGTGATGATCGGGTCGCTCTTCGCCGGCACCGACGAGTCCCCGGGCGACCTCGTGCTCTATCAGGGTCGCAGCTACAAGGTGTACCGCGGCATGGGCAGCGTGAGCGCCATGAAGAAGGGGAGCCGCGATCGCTATGGTCAGGCAGGGGCGGCAGACGAAAAGCTCGTGCCCGAAGGGATCGAGGGGCGCGTGCCCCATCGAGGTTCGCTCGCGTCGATCCTTTACCAGATCGTCGGCGGGCTCCGGAGCGGGATGGGCTATGCGGGCTGCCGGACGATTCAGGAGCTGCGAGCGAACGCACGCTTCGTGCGAATCACGGCCCAGGGGCTACGGGAGAGCCACGTCCACGATGTGATCATCACGGAAGAGGCTCCGAATTACTTCCGCTCCTAGGACCGAGCGACGCTTCACGGCCCACTGGCTGGGCCGGCTTCATTACGCCGAGGCTCACGCCATGCAAGAGCGGTTGCTCGCCGCACGCGTTCGGGCCGAGGTAGGGGACACGCTTCTTTTGCTCGAGCACGAGCCGGTGGTCACGCTGGGTCGCAGCGCACACATCGAGAACGTGATCGCTTCGCGCGGACGCCTGGCGGAGCTGGGCGTCGATTTGCACGAGACGGGTCGAGGCGGAGACGTCACGTACCACGGTCCGGGGCAGCTCGTGGCGTACCCGATTTTCGACCTTCGTCCCGACCGCTGCGATGTGCGTCGCTACGTCCGTGATCTCGCGCGCGTCATGATCGACCTGTCGCGCCAATACGGGATCGACGCGAACTTCGTCGAGGGCGACAGCAAGCTTGTCGGCGTTTGGGTGGATGTGGCAAGCCCGACGAAGTGGCCCGGCGATCCACGAGAAGACGGTGGAGCGAAGCGCGCGGCGAAGCTCGGCGCGATCGGAGTCCGCATCTCGCGCTGGGTGACGATGCATGGGTTTGCATTCAATGTGTCGACGGACCTCGATGCCTTCCAGCTGATCGTTCCGTGCGGGCTCGCGCAATATGGCGTCGCCTCGCTTGCGAGCTTGGGTGCGCGCACGCCAAGCGTCGCGGAGGCAGCGCGCGCGGCCGTCGCTTCCTTTGCGCGTATCTTCGAGGCTGAGGGGACGATGGTCGATCCAACGGGAGCCATGACGCCTGTGTGATCACGCATGGCCAGCTTGCGTGGAGTTGGGGTGCCCTATCTCTCTTCGGTTCGGTTCGCGGCGAGAATGTACCCGACGCCGCGCACCGTCTTCAGGCGCAGTGGATTGCGCGGGTCATCACCCAGTTTGTGCCGCAGTCGAGAGACGTGGACATCGATCGACCGATCGAACGCCTCGTCAGCAGAGCCGTGGAGAAGCTCGAGAAGACGCTCGCGACTGAGCACGCACCCCGCCCGTTCGACGAGCACGCGTAGCAGCGTGAACTCGAACGTCGTGAGGACGAGCAGCTCCCCCTTCAGCGTGGCCGTCATGGTCCCGGAGTCCACCGCGATGTCCCCCGCTTGCACGCTTGTCTTCGCGGGACCGACCTGGCCGCGTGCGCGGCGGGCCTGCGCTCGGATGCGCGCCAGGAGCTCGCGCGACGAGAACGGTTTAGACACGTAGTCGTCGGCTCCCCCTTCCAGGCCCATCACTCGGTCGGCCTCCTCGGTCCGTGCGGTGACCATGATGATGGGCACGTCCATGCGCTCGCGCAGCGCGCGGCACACGTCGACGCCATCACGCCCGGGAAGCATGAGATCCAGCAGGACGACG
>JALYHX010000080.1 GCA_030776305.1 Myxococcota bacterium | reverse complement strand
CCCGGGAGCTTGCGTCCTCGGCGTCGAGGCGAACCCGCGCGCGGCGGACGAGCTGCAGACGCTGGGCGTATGTGACGAGGTCGTCCTCGTAGACGCGCGCCATCCGGTCGCGGTGCACCGCGCCGTTCTCGACGCGGCACACGGGCGCGCCGCTGACGTGACATTCTCGTGCGTGAACGTCTCGGATGCAGAGGCAGCCGCCATCCTGTCGACGCGTGATCGAGGCATCGTCTATTTTTTCGCAATGTCGACGAGTTTTACCCAGGCCGCGCTTGGAGCCGAGGGCATGGGCAAGGACGTCGATCTCTTCATCGGCAATGGATATGCGCGCGGTCACGCCGAACACACGCTCGCGATGCTTCGCGAGTTGCCGCAGCTACGAGAACTATTCGAGCGCCGCTACACTTGATGCTTCGGGCCTTCGCGATCGTTCTCGGTCTCTCCAGTCAGAGTCGACTGCAATGCTGGTCGAATGCTCATCGAGGCGGTCGGCGCAGGCGCTGCGAGCGCATCCGCAGCCGTCGGAAGGACGATCGTGAAGGTCGTTCCAGCCCCGGCCTGCGAATGGACTTCGATGGTTCCCCCCGCGTTCTGCACGATGCTCTGGCTGATCGCCAGACCCAGCCCGGTCCCCTGCGTCTTGGTCGTGAAGAACGGGACGAACAGGTTGCGTAGCACCTTGGGCGAGATTCCTGGGCCGGTATCCCGGACACTCACCTCGACCAGCTCGATCTCCTCGCCGAGTGAGCGGCGCAATGACGGGCCCGACGCATCCTGCGGGGGAACACGACCGCGCGCGGAGCGACGCACCGACGTCGATACGGTCACCCGGCCCCGCCCATCCATCGCCTGGATCGCGTTCTGCATCAGGTTCAGCAGCACCTGTCGGAACTTCTCCGGATCGATTCGAGCGCGCGGCAAGCGCTCGCTGAGATCGACCTGTATGCCAACGCGGTCATCCGTGATCTGGCTGGACAGGATCTGGACCGTGCGCCTGACCGCGGCGTTCAAATCGAGCGGAATGGGGTTTCCCGCGTGCGGGCGGGCATAATCGAGAAAGCTCCCGACGACGCGATCGAGCCGGTTGACCTCCTCGATGATGATGCCGACGAACTCACGTGGGCCCTCCTCGGACGTCCAGGCACCAACCTCCTCGAGAAGCTGCGCTGCGCCCTTGATCGCTCCGAGCGGGTTCTTCACTTCGTGGGCGAGACCGGCGGCCATCGAGCCCAGCGCTGCCAGGCGATCACGCTCCTTCATGCGCGAGTAGACGCGGCTGTTCGCGACGACCACGCTGATTTGCGCCGCGACCGTTTCGAGCAGCGTGACTTCCTCGGGGGTGAATGCGTCGCGCACCCGATCGTCCGTGACGAAGAGCAGCCCGGCATGACCATCTTCATCGCCCCGCACGACAAGGACGACCGCGCTTTGCAAAACACCGAGGCGCGCCGCCGCAGCCACCACCGCGGCGTCCGCCTTCTCCGACGAGAGCTCTTCGAGCGTCACGGATGCCTTCGTATCGAGGCGATCGAGCAAGGGGCGTGCTCCGAGCGCCTCCACACGCTTGGGAACCGCCGCGCCCACGGAACCCACCAGGTCGAAGCCGTCGCCGTCCTGATCGCGCAAGTAGAGCGCGGCCGTCGTGACCCGCCGAGATCGCTCGAGTCCATCCACGAGCGTGGCGACCATCTCATCGATTTCGAGCACGTGTGCCAGACGCCTGCGCAATTCGGCGACGCTCGTCTCCAGGTCGTAACGTTCGCGGAACAAAAATTGATGGATGCGTCGCTCGACCTCGGTCTGTAGCGGCTCGAACAGTACGAGAAACACGATTGCGGCGAGTACCGCGTTCAAGTACATCGTGTCGAATCCGCCAATGACCATCACGAACAGGTAGAAGATGGCCGCCAGACAGAAGGCGAGAGCGGTGAACACGAGGAGCCGGCCGGCCATTTCGTAGATGTCGGCGAGCCGAGGTCGCGTCACCGATTCCGCAAGGACGAACAGAAAGACGATCGACAATACGGCGCCGATGGGTGGCAAATGCACGCCCAGGTACGAGAGGAAATCGGCCAAAGAGAACGTCGTCGCCGCACCTCCGACGACCACGAGGAATCGCACGCGGTCGCGTACTGCGCGAGAAGGGTTACGCTGACCGCGACGAGCAAGGTTGATGAGCGCCGCGGTGAGCAAACCGAAGACATATGTGTAGACGGCGCCCAGCGAGAGGGCGCGGTCGTGGTAGGGCGACACCGACAGCACCAGGACGGGCACGGCGACCACGGCAGCAAAGCGCGCGAGTCGTGGTTTCGTGCTGGGTACCTCGAGCGGAATGACATTCTGAAAGAGATGAATGGCAAACTGCGGGAGCAGGACGGTCAGCACTCCCGTCGCCCGCTCCCAAATGTCGGCCCGGAAAAATCCGGCGAGTGATTGACTCGCGTACCAGAGCGCGACGTCTGCGGCGAAGGCAGCGAACAGCCAATGCGCAGCGCGCCGCCCTCGCAACAAGACGCTCAGTGCGATGGCAAGCGCCAGCACCGCGCAGAAGAGGATGGTCTTTGGGCGGAGCTCCTCCACGGGGACAGTGTCGCCCTTGAGCCGTCAACGCGCAAAGAGTTGGCGACTCGCTCTTTCGGCCAGCCGCGCAATCGCTTCGAACGCCGCGGCCGGGGCTTCTCCGATGGCCCGCGCGGGCGGAATCTGAGCTTGTACCAACGCGAGATACAGGTCGACTGCCTCCGGAAGCTTTTCCCGAAGCGTCGCGAGGTGCTTCGTCACCGTCGCGGCCTCCCCGCGGCGCACCGGCCCGGTCAGCGCCCGCGGGAGGCCGAGGGCCTCGACGTTGTCCGCCACGCTACGCATGAGAGGTCCCAACATTCTTGGCGCGATCTGCGGAAGGACTCCCGCGCGCGTGAGGAGCTCCACGCCCACCGCGGCCAGCGCCGCGGCGCCATTCGCCACCAGACCCGCCGCAGCGTGATACGCGATCGTGTCGAGGTGTGGGATGGTGCGCGGCGTCATTCCGAGCAGCCGCGCGATTCGACGCGCACGCGTGACCGCCACCCAATCGCCCTGCACGTGGACGTTGCCACGCGCGAGCCCAGGAGCAAATCGCGTCGATGCGAAAGCGATCATGGGATGCATCTGTGCGACGCCCGCGCAAACACCGCGCAGCGGCGCGAGGGGGCTCGCATCGAGTGCCCCAGCGACGTGCACGACGACTGCGCCCTGGGACACCACGCGCTTCGCGGCCATCATCTGCGCGAGCGGCCCCAGATCTCGGTCGCGCACCGCCATCACGACGACATCCGCAACGATCTTGCGCGGCAGCCCGCTTCGTGCTGCGAGAAGCTTCGTCTTGACCCCATGCGCGCGCAGCGCCCTGGCGAGCGATCGCCCGACTTTGCCGGCCCCATAGATCAGGACGGCGATCGGTGGGTCACGCCGGCGCGCCATAGAGTCCTCTTGCTCGCACGTAGCCAAGCACAGCCTGCGGAACGAGTTTCTCGGCCTCGCTCCATGCGCCCCGCGCGATCACGGCTCGTACGTGCGTGCTCGATACGTTGGGCAAGAGCGCGGGCCCAGCGCCGGGGACGTCCACCCCCACGCGCCCGAGCACGATCGGCGGGGCGAGTCTTGCGATCTCATCGAACCCGAACCAGCGCGGCGCCTCTGCGAGCACATCCGCCCCCATAACCAGCCGGAGACTGCAGCCCGGATACGCCTCCGCCAAATGCTGAAGCGTCCGAAGCGTGCGACTCTCACCGCCAAGCGTCGCCTCGACACGCGACACCTCCACCCCACGCATCCACGCCATCGCCAGCTCGCACATCGCCAAGCGATCGCTGAAGGGCTCGAGCGGCTTTCCGAACGGGTGCCTGTAGGTCGGCACAACCAGCAGACGATCGACGTCCTCGGTCGAGCGGACGAGCGCCCCGGCGAGCACGTGCGCCACATGCGGAGGATTGAAGCTGCCACCAAACACCGCGATCTTCATCGCGCACCCTCACCGCTGAACACTCAGCTTCGCCGTTCGGCGCACTGCGAGGGTCTCGGAAGCAGTCGCCCGGCCATTGGTGTCGTACAGCGTCGCAATGACATCGTCTCCGGAGTCGTCGATGACCGCGCACCCGCCCCCAGCAGAGCCGATCGGGCCGGGTGTCACGAACCAACGCGGACCAATCCCCTTCACGAGCGGTGAGTTGCTTCTTCCATAGACGAAGAACGTAGCCGAGAAGATGTCCTCTTCGTCCAAAAGCGCCTTGTCATGGATGAGCACCGCCACCCCATCGCCGAACATCTCCACCGTCCGCAGCTCCGCGGGAGGCAGGCGCTCGAGGGACTTCAACCGCAGTCTCGCATGCTCCGCACGAAGAAACGCGTCGATTTGATCGGGCGAACCTGTCGCGGCAATCCCCAGGGCCCGCTCCCACACTCCTTGGTCGCTTGGGTTCGGTCCGACGAGGGATTCGGCCCATAGCGCGACCGTGTCTTCCAGCGCATCATCGGCGCCCAGGTAAATCGCCCGCGTGACGCGCTCGCCGTTCAGTAAAAACTCAGCGCAACGTGCAAGTCCTGCCAAATCGCCCTTCGCCGGGCCGAGGAGGCCAAATCGCATGGCTACGATACTGAACCGCGCGACGGTGGGGAAGTCAAAGGCGGGCTCGACCCCAGGCCCCGGCGTGCTTAGCTTGAGGGCTGTCGTGCCCGTTTCTTCCGAGGGTTCACAACGAATGCCACGTTCTGCGGGCTCAGGTGGGACGTCCGGCTCTGCGGGCTCCCCCACGTTCATGGAACCTGCCAAAGCGGGCGAGGCGATCCGCGCCACCGTCGATCCGCGGACGCCCTTGACCATCGCCGACGCAGCGGCCAAAGCCGGCCTCGCGCTCCGCGATGCCGAGACCGGGCTGCAGTGGTTGTCGAGCGAATACCGAGGTCAGCTTCGGGTGACGAGCGAAGGCCAGCTCGTGCACATCTTCCCCACCGGGTTCACCAAACCGTGGGAAACACGCGATGCGATGCAACGCGTCG
>JALYHX010000079.1 GCA_030776305.1 Myxococcota bacterium | reverse complement strand
GAATCAGCCGCAGCCGCTCGCCGAGCGATTGACGTCGAGCCGTACTCGCCAAATTTATGGGCTGCCCTGGCCGCAGCAGAACTCGAGGCGGGCAACACGGCTAGGGCCCGGCAAGACGCTGAAAAGGCGCTCTCGATCCTGGTCGAATACCCGCTCGCCCTCGAAATACGTTCCCAGGCGGCAGAAAAGCTCGGCGATCAGACGGACGCTGCGGCCGACCGCATACGCCTCATTCATCTTGCGCGCGAATCCACCGACGACGATACGCGACGCGCTGCCACTGCGCTGCTGCGCCCGGCAGAATAGTCCCGCACGCGGGCGTTAGCCCTGCGTCATCGCGTCGGGAGCACCGGCCGCGCCCGGCGAATTGTCGCCGCTGCAAGCCGCCAAAACACCCACGGCCAGCGCGGCAAAGAGCACCCAGAACCGGTAATCGGAAAGTCGCAGCGTCATGTCCGTCTCCCGTCGAAGCCAAGCATAAGAGGCGCTCGGGACCTCGTCAAGACGACTTCCATCGTTCGGCCTCGAGACGTAAGCGGTGAACGAGCCAAGCACCAGCATGGCGGAGTTCAGTGGCGCGCTTCAGTTGCCGGACGGGGCCGCCGAAGGGCTTGCGAACGAGGTTTCGCAAGGCTCGAGCGCCGCGCAAGACCCGAAGCTCGGCATGAACCACCTGCGAAAGGCTCTGATAGAAGGTGCGCGAGTACCGAGCGGGCACCAGCGGATCGAGGTCGCTACTTTCGTTCCAGTTGCGCTTCTCGCCTAGCTGCGCCTTCATCCTGGCATGGTACGCCGTGCCGGGCAGCGGGTAGCTCACGGAGATGCCGATGTCATCGGGAACCACTTCGCGCACGAGCGCGCGAGTCGCCTGCATGTCGTTCCACGCTTCGCCCGAGTAGCCGAACTGGAGGAAGAGTCCGACGCGCACGTCGTGGGCCCGCAGGCGAGCAACGGCGGCACGAGTCTGCTCCACGGAGATCCCCTTTTGCATCGCGTCGAGAATACGCTGCGAGCCGGATTCTGCGCCGAGCCACACCTCCTTCGCGCCGGCGCGGCGAAGGGCGTGAACGTTTTCGTCGTTCATGAGGTCCGCGCGTGTCTGGCAAAGAAAGGGAGTCGCGAGGCGCGCTGCGGCGACCGCTTCCGACCACGCGATGAGCCACCGCGACTTGAGCCCCAGGATGTCGTCGCAGAACCAAAGGTGGTCGGGCGCATAGCGCTCGCGCAAGAGGCGCAGCTCGGCGACGACGTTGCCGGGCGAACGACTGTGATACGTGTTTCCGTAGACTGGTTTCGCGCACCAGTTGCAGAGATACGGGCACCCTCGCGTCGTTACGACATTCAATGAAAAATACCCGTGCCGAAGTTGCCAGAACGAGCGATAGCGCGTGATGTCGATCAGGTCCCAAGCGGGCAGCGGCAAGACGTCGAGGTCCTTGAGGAGCTTTCGCGGAGGGCTTCGCCGCAAGAGGCCTCGATCGAGCAGTGCGACACCCGGGATCGTCGACAGCGTCTCGCCGCGCACCGCGTCGACGTCACCGGAGTGCCGTGCGATGGCGTCCACGAGCTCGCCGAGGGTCACTTCGCCTTCACCGAGAATGACGAAGCTGGCGCCGGCCCGGAGGTACGCCTCGGGATCATCGGCCGCATCGTGACCGGCGACGATGACGGGGACCCCGCGTGCGCGCCCCTCGCCAATCATGGCGTACGTTGCGGCGCGCATCCGTGCGAGACACATCTTCGTGAACCAATTGAACGTGTCGTCGTAGAGGACGACGATCTCGGGCCGCACTTGCTCGAGCGTTCCTCGGAATCCCGACGTGTCGTCGTCGAGCATCGGATCGAAGAGCCCGACGTCGTGGCCGAGCGCTCGCACGTGGGCCGCAGCAAAGAGCGTTGCGAGCGGTGGGTAGGGCTTACCGATCGCGTGCTGTTTTGCGTCGCGCCGTAGAAGGTGACCGTGCGCGAAGAGGACTCGGGCCAAGCGCTAGGACGCTAACGCTTCAGGCCGCAGGCGCCACCAGATTCTTGACGGTCGATGTCTTGCCCTCACCGAACCCGACCCGCGCGCCCTCTATCGCGACGAGCCGAATCTCGCCGAGCAGGGCTACGAGTGGGCCGTTCATCTCGTCGCACGACATGGGCCCTTCGAGTGGATCGAGTTCAGCTGGGAGCCGGGTTACTAGAATATGCTGCCGCTATGCTTTCCTCGGCGGCGCGCGTCTACCGCGAAACCCGCAAAAAACACGACCAGCTCTTCAACGTATTCGTCATGCGGCCCGTGGCGGCGGTCTTCGTCGCGGCCGTCGCGCACTCGCGGATCACCCCGAACCAGGTGACGCTCCTCAATCTGGCGGTGTTCGTCGTCGGGGCTGCCATCCTCGTCGCGTTTCCATCCTGCGGCGGTGGGGTGGCGGCAGTCCTCGTGATCGAGCTCAGCTACTGCTTGGACTGCGCCGACGGAATGCTCGCGCGTTTCAAGGGGCTCGCATCGAAGGCGGGCCACTTGTTCGATTTTTTCACGGACGAGGTCAAAGCCGTCCTCCTCGTGGCTGCGCTGGCCGTTCGCGCCTGGCGCTCGGGCGGCTTGGGCTTTGACGGTCGCGAATGGAACGCTGGCGATGCGCGTTTCTTGCTTGCCGGGATCGCGGGCGTGGCAGTCGTCGCCACAGCGGTGTCGCTCACGACGTTCGTTCGCCGACCCGAAATCAGCGGCCAAGCCACGACGGTCGAGGCGCACTACGAGAGGGTCGAAACGACGTCGGCCTCCAAAGTGAAGCGTGGCGCGTATTGGGTGACGACGTTCTTGCGCTTCGCAAATCATTATCCAAGCCACTTATGGCTCTGGGCAATCCTGGGACACATGGAGGCCTATCTGTGGGTTTGGATCGCGCTCAACGCGGTGTACCTTGCGCGCGGATGGATGGGCTTGGTGACGCGCTTTGGACGGAGTTGAGACGGCGCGTCTGCGAGAACGAGCTCTTAAATTGCCTGCTCATCGAATTCCGCTCGCCTCAGAGCATCTGATCTGCTCATTGGGGCTCTTCCTTGCCTGTTCGCGGTCCGCCCCGTCGGCGGGGGTGGCCGACGCGTCTGGCGAACCCGGCATCGAACGCCCTCTGCGCGCGGAATCGCCCCCTCACGACACGACCGCAATTCCGAACGAGCCACCGACATGGGGGGTGGGTCCACCGCCCGGGTCCGGGGAGTGCCGCCGTACGTCATTGACTGGCCTCGACGGCTCCCCCGTCCTGAGGCCCTTCCTCCGGACGCTACGCGATCATTTCGGCGCCGGCGCGGGTCCATTCGCGATGCAACACGTCGATCTCGCCGGCGGTCGGATGGGCATACTCGTGTCTCGCTCGAAGGATGCAGATCCGATCCTGCTCGTCATCGACCGCGACCAGCTCGCATGGTCCAGGCCGCGGCCGATTGGAGGCATCACTCCGCCGTTCGTAAAGCTCGCGATCGCGCCACGCCCGGACGGCGGCGTCGCGCTGTTCGGCTATGTCGCCGCACTGCACATCCTGGCGGCTCGGATGTGGGCAGAAAGCGGGGACCCGTACGCGGATATCGAGCTCGCCACGATCGACGCGTGCGACAGCCTGTCCGCTGCTTACGGGTCTGGGCTCGGATGGATCGTCGCCTGCGCGTCTCGATCGGGCACGCGCGTGCAGCGATTGCGCGAGGACGGTGCGACCGCGTGGGGGCCCGGGGGTTCGCCGGTTGGACTTGCGAGCGAGGTTGGCGCTGCCGCGATCGCGTTCGATACCCCCCAGACCTGGATGATGCTTCAACGGGCGAAGGGGGTAGGCTTCGATCGATTGCTTGCGTGGCGTTTCGACGCGCGCGCGGAGCCGATATGGGCGTCAGCGGCGAACGTCGGAGCCCTCCCGTCGAAGATCCGACCGGCAAGCGACGAGCGGTTCGAAGTCAGCGCAGGAGAGGGTCTCGTACGCGTCGAGCTGCCGCGCGGGCTCGCAGGCAAGGATGCGAAGGCAGCCGACGTAGCGCCTGACGGCGGCGTCCAATGGATCACCCGATGAGGGAGTCTCGCCGCACCCACGCGCAGGAGAGCGCGCTCACAATCCGTATTTTTTCAGCTTCTCGTACAAGGTCGACACGGCGATTCCGAGAGTACGCGCCGCGAACATCTTGTTGCCGTCCGCCTGCAACATGGTCTGGCGGATGGCAGCCCGCTCGATCCGATCCAAGAGCTGTCCCCCAAGGGGCAGTCCGTCCAGCCAAGTCTCGTCCAGGTTGCGTGGACTGAGCAGCTTCAAGTGAAGTGGCTCGAGGACTTGCGTCCCGGAGTCCACGAACGCAATTGCGCAGGCCAGTGCGTTCTTCAGCTCGCGCACGTTGCCCGGCCAGGGGTGTGCCCGGAGTGCCATGAGCGTCGACTCCGACGCGACCAAGTCATCGGCGCCCAGTGACGCGAGCAGACCCTGAACGAGCCGCGGCAGATCGTCGAGCCGCTCGCGGAGGGGAGGCACCGACACGACGGCAACGGCGAGGCGGAAATAAAGATCCTCGCGGAACCTACCCGCGGCAACTTCGGCGCGCAGATCGCGATGGGTGGCCGCGACGACCCGCACGTCAATCCGTTTCTCGTGTCTGCCGCCTACACGTCGCACTCTTCGGCTCTCGAGCGCTCGGAGCAGGCGCGGTTGCAGGTCGAGCGGCATCTCCGCAACTTCATCGAGAAACAGTGTCCCCCCGTCTGCTCGTTCGAATGCGCCGGCATGGGCGACGACAGCTCCGGTGAAGGCGCCGCGCTCGTGGCCAAGAAGCTCGCTCTCGGCGAGATTCGCCGCGATGGCGCCGCAGTCGAATACGACGAACGGTCCCTGGGCGCGCGCGCTCTGCTCATGGAGCAGGTGGGCGAAAACGTCTTTGCCGACGCCGGTCTCGCCCGCCAGGGTGATCGTGACGTCCGTTCGCGCGAAGCGCTCGAGCGCATCGAAGACCCCATGCATCGCAGCCGAGCAAGCAGCGAGTCCGCCGAATTGCCGGACTTGAGCCAGATGACGTCTACGCAGGGCAGGGGCCCTGACGTCCACGCTTCGCGTCGAGCTTAGAACCGGACCATCGTTGTCGGCAATGTCGGCGACGTTCATCATCATGGGACTCCCGTGCGAGTGGACGGCGAAGGACTCCGCACTACTCAGCCCAAGCTTCGTACTCAATCTGCCGGCACGTCCGTGCGAACTCTCCGAAAACATTCCGCGCGCGCGTCCCTGCGCGGGGCGGTGACGTGCCTGTCGGGTCACAAATGGGATAAGCGGTCACCCTTCGGTCGCCACCGTACGCGACACGACGGGTACCGGATCGTGTCGGTCGAGGCGTCACGGTCATGATCTGACTGGAGCGTCCATACACCAGACTGATGGGTGGCGATTGTGAAGATTGAATGACGGGTTGCCTGAATAAATAGGAGGAAAGACGCGGACGCCGTAGCACTCTCGTGACAATGTCATAGCTGACGAAGGTCGGCGGCTGTTCGCAGGAGTCACGGCAAGATCTTGCAGTTCGATAGGGGGCCGACGGTGCCGGCATTGTCGACGCATTCAAGCAATCGCGCGGCAACGCCCCCGGACGTCCCGCCCACCAAAGCCACCGTCAGCACGGTTCCTGAGGCCGCAGAGAGTCCTGTGGTGATGACCGTGTCAGTCGTTGCGTTCGGGCGATGCGCGCTGAGCGTGACGCCGGACAATGACTGCATCCTCAAGTAACCGTTTGTGTTCACGCTCGGCGCGGTGGCATCGGGCACTGGCCCTGGGGGCTTGCTGCTGGCCTGGCCAAACGGCAAGCCGAGGAAAAGCGGTTTGAACGTTGCGCCATTTCCCGTGCCCACGTCGACGACGGCGATGGACGGCGCCGCATTGAGGACCCGCAGGGCCACACCGCCA
>JALYHX010000078.1 GCA_030776305.1 Myxococcota bacterium | reverse complement strand
GCTCCAGCACGTGCGCCGCCGCCCCGAAGCCGAGGATCCAGCTCCGAAGCGCCGCGACGACCTCGGGCGTCTCGGGGACGCTGAGCGACGCGCGTACGCGACCATCGGCTGCGATGGCCACCTTCTGAGAGGGATGTACGCGTCGCGTGCGAACGACTTCGGCGGCGAAGGGCTCGAACTCGACGAGGACCTTGACCGCGCGGGTAGAGGAGGCGACGCCGAAATCGCCCTGCAGCCAGTCGCCGATCGCGAAGTCGGGCGGGAGCTCGAAGCGATCGACTTCACTTGCGGCGAGATCGCTCATCCGGTCGAAAGCGTAGGCTCGCGTTGCGCCCCGCTCGACATCGCGCGCAACACAGGTGATGGCGCCGCCGTGGATCACCAGCGCGTAGAGGTGCGCGTGCACGCGCGTCTCCTTCGCGGATGTCTCCCGATAGCGGAACGTGAGGGCGCGCAACTCGGCCATCGCTTGGAAGGCGGCGTCCATGTCTTCGCTGCGGTTCGCGTACGAACGCGCGACGGGTGGCACACATGCGAAGCGGTCCTCCAGGCGTGCGTCGCTCGCGATGTCACCCCGAACGGTCGCTCGAACGAATGGACGGTGCGCGACCTGCTCGACTTGACGCAGCGCGACGTCGATTTCGTCGAAGAGCGCGGAGCCCTTGAGGACATCGAAGACGCGCCGTGTTGCGAGCAGCGCATAGGCTTGTGTGCGCCTGAGCGTGACGTTGCGACCGCGTTCGCTGGGTTTGATGCGCCACAGGTGGTTGCCGCCGGGTCGAACGGCGATGGATTCGAGCTCCGTGACGAGTGCGAGCTCGCGCAGATACCTACGCACCGATCGCGTCGTCACGCGAAGCATCGACGCAAGCTCATCGAGCGTCAGGCCCGCCGCGTGCAAGGCCAGTTTTTCGCGCAGAAGGTCGAGCCTTCGGTGCTGCGTGAACTTCCCGCTGGGCCGGCCGACGCGAGGAATCTTCGAGCGCGGGATGGGTCGGTGAGGCATTGGGGCAAAGACTAAATGGAACGGTCGCGCATCTCCTTCCTATAGCGGTCCTTGTACTGGTTGTGGCATCCCCGGCACGCCGCTTTGACGGCTTCGAGTTTCTCGACTGCCGCCGCGTCTGCACCATCGTTCGCGATGGATCGCCAGTTGGTAAAACCCGGTGGGGCGAAGGTGACGATCTTCTCGAAAGCGATGACGAGCGCGCCGAAGTCTCGAGTGCTGAGCGCGGCGGCACTGTTCGCTTTCATCCACGCCCGGAGGGGACAGGGAGGCAGTGGGTTGTCGCCGCAGGTCGACGTGGGCTTCGTGGTGGTTCGGAGAGTCGGGGTCGAGGTCGAGGTAGGCGTGGGGGTCGGGGTAGGCGTGGGGGTCGGGGTCGGAGCCACGGGCACGGGGGGCGAGATGGACGATGAAGGCAACGGTGGGGCGTCCGCCTTCGAGCATGCAGCGAAGATGGCCAGGGGCGCTGAAACGGCGAGGAGCGGTATCCAGCGCATCGAGGCACGATAGCAACCCATCGCGCGTCGATGATATGGCTTTGCCTTCTCCAGCATGGCAGCCGTCGCAGAACGCTCCTTCGTCGAGATCATCGCCGAAAAGCGCGACGGTCACACACTGACCGATCGCGAGATCGCCCGTCTCGTGTGTGGGCTGGCGACGGGCGAGTTGGCCGACTACCAAATGGCGGCGTGGTTGATGGCCGTCTTCCTCCGGGGACTCGACGACGCCGAGACGGTCGCGCTCACCCACACGATGTTGCACAGCGGGCGTGTCATCGACTTGTCGAGCGTCCCAGGGATCAAGGTCGACAAGCATTCGACCGGGGGGGTCGGCGATAAGGTGTCCATCGCGCTCGCACCCCTCGTCGCGACGTGCGGCGTCCCGGTGCCGATGGTGAGCGGACGTGGGCTCGGGCACACGGGCGGAACCCTCGACAAGCTCGAGGCAATCCCAGGCTTCCAAACCGAGCTCTCGGTGGAGGACTTCACCCGGATCGTTGGGGAAGTCGGGTGCTGCATGATCGGACAGACCGCAGAAATCGCGCCGGCGGACAAGCGCATCTACGCTCTCCGCGATGTGACGGCGACCGTCGAGTGCATTCCTCTCATCGTCGCGTCCATCCTGTCGAAGAAGCTTGCCGAAGGCATCGATGCCCTCGTGCTCGACGTGAAGGTCGGGCGGGGCGCGTTCATGAAGAGCGAAAAGGAGGCGCGGTCACTTGCTGAGACCCTCGTTCGCGTCGGTGCGCGGGCGGGTAAGCAGGTGGTCGCGCTTCTGACCGACATGGAGGCTCCGCTCGGAATCGCAGTCGGCAACGCGGTCGAGACACGCGAGGCCCTCGACGTGCTCGCCGGCGGCGGTCCTCCCGACCTCGTCGAGTGCACGCTGCAGCTGGGGTCCGAGATGCTGGTGCTCGGCGGCGTCGCGCCCTCGGCGGCCGATGCACGCGAGAAGCTCGCGAAGGCGATCGCGGAGGGCACCGCAGCGCGCACCGCGGAACGGATGATCGAGGCGCAAGGCGGGGACCCGCGCGTCGTGGCAAACCGAGATCGCCTCGCGGTCGCGGCCCAGCAAGTCACCGTCGAGGCGCGTCAAGATGGATTCGTCGTCGCCGTCGACGCGCTGAGGGTTGGCCTCGCCGCAGTGGCGATGGGCGCCGGGCGAACGCGAGCAGATCAAAAGGTCGACCACGGCGTCGGCATTCTCGTTCAATCCAAACCGGGGCAGCGCGTCGCTCGCCGGCAGGCGCTCGCGCGCTTGTATCTTCGCGACCTACACGATGCAGAGGCGATCATCGAGCGTGTGCGCGCGGCGTTCACCATCGACGACATCGCGCCCCCGCCGCGCTCGCTCTTGATCGGGCGTGTCTCCGATGCAAACTCGACTACTTCGAGCTCTTCCGAGTAGTCTCGGCGCCCTAGGAGGTCATCTTCATGATGCGAAGGCTGCTGGCAATCGCAGTTGGCGTTGGCATGTTTTGGACGGGTTCGCTCGCGCATGCGCAGGGCCATGAAGAGTTCGGACACCAAGGGCAGATCATCGTCAGCGCAGACCGCCTGCTCCCGGTGTTCTCGTACACGCAC
>JALYHX010000077.1 GCA_030776305.1 Myxococcota bacterium | reverse complement strand
TCGTAGGCCTGATCGACGGACCGGGCCCGGTGAAGAAGGCACGGCTGGATCTGAAGTCGCACGAAGACGACAGCGCAGAAATCGCCGCCGCGCTTGGCGACGCGCTCGATCGCTATGCTGCTCAGCCGCCCGAGCCGCCGACAGCGCCTGCGTTGGAGGCCGGTACACCCGACGGCGCCCAGGGGACGCTCCCCCCAGTGGGCATGCCGGAGCCCTATCGATCTGGAGCCGCAATACCTGTCGGAGTTCGACCGACGACTGCGCAGGGCGTCGCCAAGTCTTTCTTCGAAGTCACCCTAGGCGCGGACATCTATGGCCGTCGGTTCGAATACCGCAACGGCATTTCGCGAAGTCCGAGTATCGACAGTAGACTGCAGGCAGTTGCCGCGCGCGCGAGTGGCAAGATCTTCCCATTCGCTGGCGAAGGCCCTCTCGGCGGCATCGGTATCGCCGCGGAGTATTCGAGCGCACTGTTCCGCACGAATCCGAGCTCTTACTCGTTCGCGATTTGCGTGCGAATTCCAATGCGCTCCGACGCGCGCGCTCTCGTTGGCGCGTCGGTGGGCTATTCGGTCGCGTCGTTTCCCTCCGTGGGGACGCCCAACGCGGAATTGCCGGGGGTGACCTACCGGTCGATCCGACCTGCGGTGGACGTACGCGTGACGCTGGGTCCTGTTTCCGTCCTCGCTTCGACCGCTTTCCGTGCAATTCTCGACGCGGATGCCATCTCGACGCGGTTCTACAATCCGCGAGGATACGGCTTCGACGCCGAGGTTGGAGCGGCGCTGATGTTCGCACCCAGGTTCGAGTGGCGTCTCGTCGCCCGATACACACGATATCTATTTGCTTTCACGCCCCCCGACGGTGCGACCTTTGCCGCCGGTGACGCGCTCGATCAGTGGTACGGGGCGCAGGGTTCGCTTGCCTTCGTCTTCTGATCACGCGACGGCGGAAGTTCCTCACGCGATGCTAACGTAGAGGCATGCGCGCGCGACGGACCTTGCGCAGCCGCCTCCATGCGCTCGCAGTCCGCGTCCAGATGGCGAGCTTGGTCCTGGTGGTCGGGATCACGACATCTCGGACCGCCAGTGCGTTTTGTCGCACCACCACGTGTCCGCTTCCGGCGAACTGGAACCCCGGCGTCGAGGGATCCTGTTATCCCGCCGACTTTGAGCAGTATTGTCAGTCGCTCAAGCGACCGGTCAAGCCGGTTCCTCTTTGGTGGCGTAACGCGTGCGTCAGCTACGACTTGCAGCAAGACGGCACGTCGGTGTTTCCGGGCAAGACCGCGGCACATATCGTGGACGCCGCATTTGCAAAATGGACGAGCGCCACGTGCGGCAACGGGGGCTTCCCGAGCGTTGCTGCGGTCAACCTCGGGCCTGTGGCATGCGACCAGGTTCAATACAATTCCGGCGATGGCAACCAGCACGTCATCGTCTTTCGCAACCCGTGGCCGCACCCCGAGGACCGCTTGAACACGCTCGGGCTGACGACCGTGACGTTCGACCCCGATACCGGTGAGCTCTACGACGCAGATACGGAGATCAATGCCAGCGTGTCACTCTCGGTGGACGGCTCGAATGGCAACGACTTCGAAAGCATCATCACGCACGAGGCCGGTCATTTCCTCGGAATGGCGCACTCGGTGGACGCCGACGCTACGATGTTTGCCTTTTACGCGTCGACGATGCGAACGCTGCACCCCGACGACGTCGACGGAATTTGTACGATCTACCCCCCGGGCGGCGGCCGAAGTGTCGACCCGTCGGTCAGCCCGACGGCGACGATTGCCGCCGATGGCTGTGACCCCACGCCGCGTCATGGGTTTGCGTCACGGTGCAGTCCCAACGGTTGCACATTGGTCTCGCGTGGAGCCGTGGGTGTTGCCTCCCCGGGGGGCGTGGTGGCGGCGGGATTCGCACTTTTGGGCGTCGCAAGCGTCCGTCGTCGCAGGCAACGTTGGACCGACGCCTGCCGACAAAAATGACGGAAGCTTGCCCCCATCGCCGGGGCGGTGCGGCATCGCGGTGGTATAGGTGGCGCCACAAATGTCGGCACGGACGCCGTGGAGGGTCGCGCTCGTGCTCGCCGTTGCGGGACTCGCGGTCTGGCGAGCGGCATGTGTCGTCGCGGGGGCCGACATCGATACCGACGCATACGCCCATCACATGATCGCGCGCGCGATCCTCGCCAACCCAGGCGATCTCGCCGTGCACTGGGTGTGGTTGCCGCTCTTTCACTATGTTCAAGTGCCGCTCGTGGCCCTCGGCGGCTCCATCGAGTTCGTCCGCTGGACCAATGTCGCGCTCTCTGCGGGGCTCCCTTTCGTGCTCTTCGTTCATGTCCGACGCACGGCGAGATCTATCGATGCCAAGGTGCCACCGGATGCGACGGCGCTGCTCGCTGCACTCTTTGCCGGCGCGTGCCCCATCGCGATGCAAATGGGAACGACAGCGCAGCCCGAGCCGCTGTTCGCGCTTCTCGTCCTTGGCGTCGCGATCACGTTCGAGAGGCGTCGTTACGGGTTGTCGGCTGCCATGCTCGGTGCGTCGGTCATGCTTCGATACGAGGCGTGGGCAACGATGGCTGTCATCGCGGGGATCCTCGTCGTCGAGCCTTGGTGGCGTCGTCGGCGCAGGCTGCCCGTAGAGTCCGGCGACTCCGAGCATCGCTGGACCGTCGTCGTCATTCCGGCGGCGTTGATCATGATATGGGCGCTTTTGCGCCGCCCGGTCGACGGGAAATGGTTTGGTTTCTTGCGCGAGACGCACGCGTTTGCGGCGGAAGCCATGCGGACGAAGAGTCCCCTCGATCGTGGCCTTCTGTCCCTCATGGCCGACCTCGTCGATTATCCCGTCGTCGTTCCGTGCCGCATCTTTGGTCCATTGGTGGCGCTCGTACCCTTTGGCGTCCTTCGAACCATGCGCCAGCAAGGGACGCGTTTCGCACTCGTGTTGCTCGCGCCGCTCGCCTTCATCTCGCTGACGTGGATGATGCGAGCATCCTTGGGACTCGACCGGCACTTCGTCGCCGTCGTTCCGCTCTACGCGACGTTTGCCGCGCAAGGCGTTGCTGTCATCGCCGACTGGGTCACGCGCCTGGCGCGACCCAAGATGCCCAATGAATCGACTGCGACGTTGCCTCCAGACCAACGCGACGAACGATCGCGGCTGGTAGGCTGCACAACCGCATGGGCGCTCGGGCTTTCGTCGCTCATTGGTTTGGGCGTGCAGCTCGAGTCTTGGATGAACGCCTGGCGGGGGTCTATCGCGCATGGCTGGCCAGAGCGCTCGGCACTTGGCGCATACCTGCGGTCCCTCCCGGACGCGCCGACGATCTTCTGCGACGATGCAACGCTCGAGATCATCAGCCGCCTCGATCGCCGCCGATTCGACCGCCACTGGGTCGACGACCCGCACACGTGGGAGCTGGTGGACGAACTCGCGCGCTCGACCGGCGTCACGTACGTCGCGACATGGCGACGCAAACTTCGCGGGCATGAAGACGCAGGCGACATCGTCTTTCGGGCGGGGTTCGACTCCGCCGATGAAGCGAACACGGGCGTCGCGGTGATGCGGGTCGCCCGGGACGGCGCCCGCTTCGAGCGGTAGCCTGGGCTTCGTCCGCCATCATGGATGAACCAGCACGACCCTCTGGCCTTCCCCGGCCGGTCCTCGGCAGGATCCTTGCGCTTCGACGGCTGCTCCAGGGGGCTCGGCGCGCCGATCGAGTTCCAGATTCTCGGGCGAGTCCTGCTGCATTCAGCCCTCGTCGGAGCGGCGGCGCATGCGATGCGCGAGCTCATCGTCACGGACGACGCCGGGCGCATCGTCGGATTGCTCGACGAGGGCGACGTCACGCGGGTTTATCAAAGCGCCACGGCGGGCAGGCAATCCTAGATTCCTCGGCGTTGGCTGAATCGATGTCCGGACCTCTACTCGCGGGGCTTGCACAGGTGGTTGAGCGCGTCCGACGCGCGCTCTCGGACGATGGCCCCCTCCCGACCCCCGGCCGCGACGCTCGGCAGCGCCGCACAGGTCGCGTGGAGGGCGCCGTCGTAAGCGCCGAAAGGGTCGATGGCCTCCACGACGAGCGCGCGCGTCGCCGGCAGGTGTCCGATCGCATCGGCGAGTACGCCGTCCATTTCGGCCGTACAGCGCTTCGTCGCGTAGGCGAGCGGCACCGTGAGCGCCGAGTACACGTCGGGCCGCCGCGAGGTGAGAGCCTTCGCCCAGACAACGTGAAGCCGGGGGCACGGGAGGCTTGCGCTGTTGCCCGCAGCGCCGAGCAAGCCTGGCTCACCGTCGGTCGCGAGCCAGGCGAGCGCCACGTCATCCTGAGCGGCGGCGCGTACGACGGCATCGACGCACGACGGCGCGTTGCGCGCCGACTCGGGCACGGCAAGAAGCGCCACGCGGGAATCTGGATCGGCTGATTTCGAGGCGATGCCGCGACACATCGCTCCTCGCGTCGATGCGTCGACGAGTCTCCGCACGATGTTGTCGCGCGCCGCGGGCCGACGCTCGCCAGTGTGCTCGATACGTTCAAGTTTTTCGAGCTCGCCGACAGGCGAACGAGTGCGGCCTCGAGATCGCCGATGAAAGGCGTCAGGTGCGGATCTCCCTTACGCATCGCGCCCGCGGCGAGGTCCGCTCGCCTCGGGTCCGCGAGCCCGCGTTTGAGGGTCGCCGGTCCCCAGGGACTGCCACGCAAGGTGGCCGCCCAGGACGTCACATAAGCTTGTGCATCGAACGACGAACGCGCTTCCAGCGCCGCGACAGCATTCGGATCGCTGTCGGCGAGGCGCCCCATCGCGGCGATGGCTTCGGGCGTGCCATTCTCGTCGAGCCACTGGATGTCTCGCTTCGCCTCGGCTTCGGCGATGGTGCTAGGGCGGCAAGCCGTCGACGCGAGCAGCGCGAATGGCAGCAGGCGAAGGGCGGACACGAACAGCGAGGGTACACGAAGAGCCCCGCACAAGGGGGCAGCCGTCTACAGGCACTCCAACTTCCACTGTCGCTTGCCCGTGGCCGGATCCACGACGTAGGGCGGTGTGCAGTCTGCCGACGACGTTGGCGTCGGTGAGGTTGCGGTCGTTGGCGTCGACGCCGGCGGAACGACGGGCGATGGCTCCGGTCGTATGTCCGACGTTTGCACGGCAACGGCGGCCGCCCTCCTCGGGGGGAGCGGTTGTGGTGTGAATTTGTTCGTCATGGCGACCGGCCGGCCCGTTTCCGAGACGTGTGGGGTTGCCAACGGCGCAATCGTCACGGCGGGCAGATCCGGAGCCACAGGGGCTGCGGCGACGGTTTGAGACGACACGACGGCCGCCGGTGCATTCATGCGCCCACCAATCACGATCCAGGTGCCGCCCATCGCGGCGATCGCCAACGCAGCGGCGACGCTCGCGACGCCCTTTTTCCATTGGCCTCGGTCCAGCCACTTCTTGTGCTCGACGTCATCCCCGGTGATTGACACGGGTCGGATGCTCGATCGCGCCCACGGAGCCACCACTGCCAGGGCGCGCGCGGGTGCCCGTGTGCGGTCAGGAACGCGATCGGAGACTTCGAGCGCGGGTGCCGACGAGA
>JALYHX010000076.1 GCA_030776305.1 Myxococcota bacterium | reverse complement strand
CGGCAATGTGCTTCACCAGCGCAAGCCCGATTCCGCTTCCTCGAATGGGCCGACTGCGCGCCGTCGAGCCACGGACGAACCGCTCGAAGATGCGACCCTGGTCTTCCGGCGTCACCCCGGGCCCGTGGTCGACGACGCGGACGACGACGCCGCCATCCTCGCGGTCCGCTCGCACAGTCACGACCTTGGATCCGGGGGCATACTTGAGCGCGTTGTCGATGAGGTTCATGATGGCCAGCTCGAGAGCGCGAGCGTCGATCCGCGCTCGAGGCAAGTGGGCGCCGACCTCCATTGCAAGGTCGATCCCTTCGCGCTCCGCGCGATAGCGGTACACGTTGACAGCCTTGGCGACGGCTTCGCCGACGTCACCCTCCGAAAAATCGTAAGCCTCCCGACCGCGTTCGACACGCGCGAAATCGAGAACATTCTCGATCAGGGACGAGAGACGTTCGCTCTCGCCCACGATGATGTCGAGGTACTGCTGCCGCTTCTCGTCGCTCGACACTCTTCCCGATTGAAGCATCTCGCCGAACATCCTCACGAGGGCCAGCGGCGTCTTCAGCTCATGACTGACGTTCGCGACGAAGTCGCTCTTGAGGGCGGAGATTCGCCGCTCCCGCTCGGCGGCCAGCAGGATGGTGGCTGCGCCGAGGACGATGACCGCGCACGACAGCACCACCATGACGAGCTCGAGCATCGCGCGGTTTTGCACGCGTGCCGTGAGCTCGTCGCTCCCGCTGGGCGAGACCTGGACGCGCCATCCGTAGAGCGTGGTCGGGAAACGGACCGCGACGGTGAACTCGCCACTTCGGAGGGGCGGTCCGTAGATGATGCGGCCGTCCTCGTCGACGACGTTGACGCGGCTCGGTGTGGCCGCCTCCGAGAACAGGGTCGGCATCGTGTCTTTGACGATTCGCCCGATGTCGTGCCAGGCGACGACCAGATAGCGGCGACTCTGGACGGGTCCAACCTCAGAGCCTGCTGGTACCTCCGTCGTGCCGGTCACGTCGCGCTGCCAGTAACTCACGAGGTAGCTTTGACCGCGGTAGGCGTGATGCAGGTGACGCAGCTCGTCAGGGGCCTGCTTGAAAAGCTCCATGTCTCCGCACATGCGCTGCACCAGCGTCCGACGGAACGCCTCTTCCTCGGCGAACACGCCGCCGGCGCGCGACGCAAACACGAGCACCGTACGGGACTCGTCGAGGATTAGGATTGCGCGCACCGTCGGCGTTTCGCGCTGCGCGGTCGGTAGCCAACGCTGACTCACCTCGGACAAGCGCTGTGGATCGGCGATGGCGAAGACCACGTTGTCCTGCTCGACGATGCGCTTGTCGAGGCGGTCCGCCTTCTCGTTGGCGAGCCCCAATGTCGCCTCGAGCACCGATTGCTGTCGTAGTCGCTCCACCTGGAGCGTCGTGCGGAAGGTGAAGTAGGCAAGCACGCCGACCGCGACGAGCACCGCGGGCAACAGCATGAAGCTCGCAGGTCTCTCGCGCCGGCCAGGCATCGGACCGGAGCGTAGCGCGGCGCTGTCTGGTGTTGGCAACCCTCCGGGTCGACGGCTACCTGCCGTTTCTCAACTCGCGCGGGGGCGGATTCGCTGCGGGTCCGTTACGATTCCCCGGTTGGCCACGAACTCGGCGAATTGCTCGGCGATATACGTAAGCGCATTGCCGTCCGTCTCCATGTACGGCTGGCCGTCGAGCGGGTTCAATAGTTCGATGGCACCGAGAAAGCGGCCTGACTGCATCACCGGCGCCACCATGAGGCTTCGGGCCCCCCCGATTGCGTCGTACCGCTCGAGCGCCGTCGCATCGTTCTGCGTCGCGTCGGCGAGCACCACTGCGCGTTGCTTGTGCATCGCCGCCGAGAGCAGCACGTCCCCCTCGGTGTGACGTCGTAGAAGGAGCACGTCTGCGCCGATGCCGCGCGCGCTCGTAACGAGGTATTCCCGCCGATCGATGTCGTAGAGATGCACGATTCCGGTTTGGGATGGGATCTTCTCCATCGCGAGACTCAGACAGAAGTCGCCACCTTCGACGGCATCGCGCAAGAAGTGCAGATCGTGCATCGATTCGAACAGATCGGCGATGAGGTCCTCGCCTCGCATGCGAGCCCGCGGTTGCGGCGGCGGCGACGGGGCTGCCTGGCGGGGCATCGTCATCGGCTGGATGGCAGGAGAAGGAGCTGCGAAGCTGGGCGACCCTATGGCAGCAGGCGGTGCGACCACGGCGGGGATCGCACGGGGAGACGC
>JALYHX010000075.1 GCA_030776305.1 Myxococcota bacterium | reverse complement strand
GTCACCGACATCGAGTGCTATCGACTCGACAAGGAAGGCCTACAGCGAATCCTCGAGGAGCGGCCGGAGGTCGCAGAGCAGTTTTCGCAGACGCTCGCCAAGCGCCGGGTCGAGCTCGCGACCGCTCTCGAGGGATTGGACGCCGAGGCTGGGCGCGCCCGCATGCAGGGCGAGCAAACGCGCATCCTCGACAAGATCCAGGAGTTCTTCGGGTTGACGCGGACGACGAAGGTTTGAGTGTCTATCACCCTTCGCAGCGGCCCTCGTACTGCCCGTGCCTGCCCGACGAGTTTCGAACGTGCTCTCATGTGCGAACGAGTGCGCGTTGGCGTCGAACGCCCACGACGCGAAGGTATGGCCTTGGAAGCAGGCCCTCGAGCCCGGGCTGGCAGCGCCGCGACCCCGACAAGGGTATATTCAAAGCGTGGCCACCATGCGGCAACGTGGCAAGGACGTGCGATGGGTCCTCGACACCCCGGCGGCGGCGCTTCGATACTACCCGGTGAAGCGGATCGTGCACCACGAGTTCAAGCAATTCGTGCGCGGAGAGCTATTCCGGAGCGTGCTCGAAAAGGGGCTGGAAACCTTCGTTAAGCACCGCGCGTGCAAGTGGCTGTCCGACGATCGCGGCAACACTGCCATCACGCCCGCCGATACCGAGTGGGCGCTGCAGGACTGGGCGCCCCGCGTCATTGCGGCCGGCTGGAAGTACTGGGCCGTCGTGATGCCCGAGAACGTCATCGGCCAGATGAACATGAAGCGGTGGATAAAGACTTACGCCGACCGGGGCGTGACGGCGCAGGCCTTCACCCAACCGGGAGAGGCGATGCTGTGGCTGGAGCAGCAAGGGGTCCCGTCCGCCGATTCACGATGATCGGTGGGTTAAGTACACCTGTGGCAGTGAAAATCTCATCTGCGGTGCCGTTCCATGCATGGGAGGCAGTAGCCTCCGTTGGCGATCTACCGCATGACGCCGCGGATTCACTGCTGACAAAAGCGGCGGCCCTTTCAGTTACGGTTCCGTCCAGCAGCGGTTACGCAGTTACGGTCCATCCCGCGCAATGGATCTCGGAGAGCTGTTCGGGTCATCGTCGGCAATGCCGATGTGCAGCCGTGGCTTGCGTCATTGCTCCCCGGCGGAAGAACTCGGTCCGCTCGAGTCCCGTTTTGCATCGACCGGCGTTGAAGCCGCGACGGCGCGCGACTCGTTCCCCTTCGGGCGTGAGAGGACCACGACGACCCACGCGACCAGCCCCACGACGACGACCGCCGTCACGATATAGAGGATCTGAGGATCGGGCATTCGCGGCAGAGATCCTACTCCGCACATCCATGCGAAGCGAGGTAGGATGCGCCGCATGCGTCGTTCTCCGGTATTCTTCGTCTTTCTGGCAGCGTGCTCGATTTCACCGGCGGCGCGCAGCCCGCTGCGCGAACAGCTCGCTGCCGCGGAGACCTCCAGGATCGAGGAGGTCACGCGGACTTGTCTCGCCCAGGCCGGATGGAAGGTCGATCCCATCGGGGGATTGGCCGCCGGCGGCTGGAACGTCGTCCACGCGAGCAGGGCGAAGGGAGAGGTGAAAGAGGCGGTTGACGTCTATATCGAGCCCCCCGGCGGCCGACCGCGTGTCACGGGTGGTCCCGACTACGACGACAAGTTCTGGAAGTGCCTCGAGAAGGATCTCGCCCCGCCGGCGCGGGACCCGTCGGCGCCCTTGGGCGCACCGTAACGGACGGACCGAAGGCTCGACTTCCGTGCCTCGAAGAGCACGCGAGGCTCCTTTGCTCCGTTTGCTACGATGACGCCGTGCGTATTCTGCTGGTCGAGGACAGCGAGCGCGTCGCCGGAGCCGTAAGCCGTGCGCTGCGTGCACGAGGGCACTCGGTCGTGGCAGCCGGGGGATTGCGAGCGGCCGATGATGCTTTCGCGGCCCAGCACTTCGACATGGCAATCGTGGATGTCGGTCTTCCAGATGGATCGGGACTCGACTGGTGCCGCGCGGCGAGGAGCGCGGGAAGCGAGCTGCCGATCCTGCTTCTGACCGCTCGCAACGGTGTGTCGGATCGCGTTGCCGGCCTCGATGCGGGCGCGGACGATTATCTCGGCAAACCATTTTCGATCGACGAGCTCGCCGCACGAATTCGCGCTCTCGCGCGTCGCGGTCCCCGCTGGACGGAGTCGGTCCGTCGATTTGGCAACATCGTCGTGGATCGCGACCGACGCGTCGTGACCATCGGCGATGCGCGGCTTCCGATCACGGGGCGGGAGCTCGACATCCTCGCGTTGATCGCCTGGCGCGAAG
>JALYHX010000074.1 GCA_030776305.1 Myxococcota bacterium | reverse complement strand
GTTGTACATGGTACAAATGGACTACGCGCGCTCGTTCATCAACCCGCAAAGGCGGGAGCGGCGGCCGAGGCTCGCGCCCACTTCCCAGTCTCGTTGCTCCCCTCGTCTACCCCAGTGCCTTGCTTTTCCTATGTTCAACGGGGAGATGCCCCGGCCACACAGGGAGTCAACCCCTGGAAGATCAGGGGAGTCGATCCTCCACTCCCGTCGCCTTCACATGGCCCACTGCGTGCACATCAGGACGCGTGATGGCACCCGCGCGTCAAACTGACGGCAGAGGGGTGAAAGTGGGGCTATGCGGCTTCACCGTGGCAATGGAAGCCTACGCGGCCAGCTTTCCCGTGGTCGAGGTGCAGCAAACCTTCTACGAACCTCCGTCGGACATCACGATGCGGCGCTGGCTCGCCGCTACGCCGCCAGGACTCGAGTTCACCGTCAAGGCATGGCAACTCGTGACACATCCGGCAACCAGCCCAACCTACCGCCGGCTCAAGCGCGCGCTCGCTCCGGACGAAAGGTCGGAGTGTGGCGGCTTTCGCGATAGCGAGATCGTGCGTGAGGCGCTCGCCCGTTCGCTCGCGTGCGCTCGGGTGCTGTCGGCGACTGCGATCCTTTTTCAGTGTCCGGCGAGCTTCCGTCCGGAGGGGGCGAACGTCGAGCGCCTGCGTGCCTTCTTTACGAGGATCGCGAACCCGATCCGGCCGACTGGCCTGCGATATCTGTGGGAGCCACGTGGCCCCGCCTGGAGTGTCCGAGCTTCGCTCGCCGGCGACCTGTGCAAAGAGCTCGAGCTGGTTCACGTCGTCGACCCGTTCGTCACGCCGCCTGCCGGTGAAGGTGGTGCCTACTACCGCCTTCATGGAATCACGGGCGCACGTCACGTGTATACCGACGCGGAGCTACGCCGTCTCGTCGATATGACGCCCGAGTCCGCGTACGTGATGTTCAACAACATTCCGCGCGTTAGCGATGCCAAGCGGTTTCTCCAACTGTTACGGCATCGGGCTGTGCACGTTTCGGCTCGCGGTTGATTTGGTGGGGGGCCCGCAGTAGATCTCCCGCGGACGACGCCGCTGAGCGCAGACGGCCAGAACGCAACCACCGCACGCATTGCGCAGAGGAGATCAGATGAAAGCCGTCGTTATCGGGGAAGCATCAGGCGCTGGCATGGAAGAGATTATGAAGGTGTATCCACGGCACAAGGTGGTCGTCGACAAGTTCATCGCGCGCGGTCTCGTCGTCGGTATCGGCCCCTTCAGCGATCTCGGGAACATGGCGATTTTCAAGACGCGAGCCGCGGCGGAGGAGTTCACGAAGGAAGATCCTTTCATCCTCGAGGGATTGTTGAAGTCGTTCACGATCCGGGACTGGAACGACTCCCTCCTTCCCGAGTAGCTCACCACGCCAGCCCTGCTGCGCAACGAGGTCAGGCCGAGCCGCGACCATCCAGCTCGCCGCCCACGAAGCGGTACGCCTCGCGTGCCAGATCGATCCAGGAAGCCTTCGCGCTTGTGACAGTCAGCCACTCCTTCATCGCGCGCCCGTGACCGGGATCGAACGCGCTACCCACCTTTGCGGCGATGAGCGCGGCAACACGGTCCTTCGGCAACTTCACCACCAACGTCCCCTGCGTGAAGAGAGCGAAGAGCTTGCCGTGCACCTTTAGGCCATTGGAGCCGAACTTCCGGCCCCGATCGGCTTTCTGTGACCGTTCCTCGAATTCGCAAACGACGGGAGCGAGCTGGGGCTCGGCTTTCAGAGCGCTGAGCAACTGGGCGACTCGCTCATCCGTTCCGGCCGATGATGCCGCAGCTTTTGTCTTGGGCGAAGTCATCCTCAACATCCTCTAGCCATGTTTTCCAAAGCGGCGTCCCGCCGAAAACACTGGAAACCAGTAATAGGGATATAGCGACGTCGCGCAACTTTCGAATACTCCGTCATATCGAAGAGGAGGCGAACTTCGGTGATGCGTCCTTTGTCCTCGCGGAAGAACACCGCATCGGCGAAGATCCGTCCAATTTTCTTGTGCCTCTTCTTTGCCACAGAAAAAAAGGAGCTCGAACGAACTCCCAAGCCCGTATGCGCCGCTACTTCGTCGCGGAGCGCTGCTTTCGATCCATCATGCGCTGCTCCGCGATATGAAGAAACCGGTCCCTCGCGAAGCTGTGGTTCACGCATGGCTTCGGATACGCCTCGCCGAGCACGATCCCTGCCGCCTTCAGCACGTCGCCGGGCGCCTCCCAGGGGCGATGGACGTACTTCGCCGGTGTGTTCGCGAGCTCAGGGACCCACCGCCTCACGTAGCGCCCCTCCGGATCGAAGCGCTCGCCTTGCAGTGTGGGATTGAAGATCCGGAAATACGGTTGGGCATCGCACCCCGTGCCTGCCGACCATTGCCAGCCCATGTCGTTGTTCGGCCAGTCTGCGTCGACGAGGTACTTCATGTAGTGAGCCTCGCCGCGTCGGAAATCGATCATGAGGTGTTTGGCGAGGAAGCTCGCCGCGATCATTCTCGCCCGGTTGTGGACGAACCCTTCGGCGTAGAGCTGGCGTGCTGCAGCATCGACGACAGGATAGCCTGTGGTTCCTTCGGTCCAGGCGCGCCAGCCAGCGTCGTCATCGCGCCATGGAAAGCCGACGAACCCGCGACGGAACGGTTGCTCTAGCAGCTCCGGCCTGTCCCAGAGGGTGGAATGCGCGAATTCCCGCCAGACGAGCTGCTTCGAGAACATGCCTACGGAACGGCCGGAGTTCTCGAATGGTCGGCTCCCACGACCGGCATTCCACACGGTGCGAGGTGATATCGTGCCGAAGTGGAGGTCCGCCGAGAGGCGGCTCGTCCCGGCGATCGACATTTGGTCTCGATCCACGGCGTACGCCGCGATCGGACCACGCAGAAAGGAGCGCAGCCGACTGCGTCCTGCTGCCTCTCCGCCGTGCAGGAGGCGTGGGTGACTCGGGATTCCAAGATCGGCGAGAGAAGGAATCGGCAACGCATCCTCCATCGTCACATCGGACGGCAACGGCGGGAGCCGACGCGGCATGCGCAGCGGGGATCCGATGTCGTTTGCTCTCGCCTCGAACGCGCGCGCGAACGGGGTGAATACCGTGTAGGGCGTTCCAGCACCGGTTCGGAGCGTTTCAGGAGGAAGGAGCGTCTCTCCCCCGAAGAGCTCGAACGGAACGCGAAGTGCACTGGCTATTCGCCGGTCGCGTTCGCGCGCAAATGGCTCCGTCCAGCGCTGTGAGACGACGCGATCGACGTGCCAACGCGAAGCAAGGCGGGGAACCACGTCGATGCTTTTGCCTGCTACGACGAGGAGCCGCGATCCGAGGTCCGTGAGCTTCTGCTCGAGTGTTACTAGCGACTCGAGCAAAAACTGGATGCGATGCGGTAGGTCGCGGGCACGAACTGGCGCGAAGAAGTAGGGATCGAGCACAAAGACGGGAATCACATCCCCGTCACGTGCGGCGGCAGCGAGCGGCTCGTGGTCTTCGACGCGGAGCTCTTTTCCGCGAAACCAAACGAGCGAGCGAAGGGTCATGCTCGCCTCGGGACTGTGCCATAGAGTTTAGTTCGACGCGTGCAATCGCTGCAAGGTGACGACCGAACCCTCTCTGCCAACGTGCGTGAGCCTCGCTTGTTACCGGGCGAGAATCGCCTCCTTGGGAGCGAATGCGCGCGACTGGCGAGGGAGCAATGTTCGTTCGACGAGAAACGAGCTTTCCGCGTCGATTCGCGAAGGTCGGTCGCGTGCCAGTGACGATCGCGATCCGATCCCCGAGGGTCCGTCGCGGCAGAGTCATTCTGGGTCAGCCAGGAACGAAGCTCGCTTTTGAGATCGCGGCGCTCGCTTTTGCCAAAGCGAAGCTCGTTTTCGAGATCGCGAGGCTCGCTTTCGCCAAAGCGAGGCTCGCTTGGTGAGGATCTTCTCTTGCTCCTGTCGTAACGAAGCTCCTTCGCTGGACTGCCTCGCTCACTCGGTCGAAAGCGAGGCTCGCTTTGGAGATTGCTACGCTCGTTGCTGCATGACCGAAGGTCACTCGGTCGAAAGCGAAGCTCGCTCTGGGGATCGCTATGCTTACTTTTGCCGAAGCGAAGCTCATTCCGCGAGTCCCCTCGCTCACTCCGTCCAAAGCGAAGCGCCCTTTGGATGGCGCTACGTTCGCAATTGGACGAACGAAGCTCGCTCCTTCGAAAACGAGATTCGTTCGGTGATTCACTCCGCTTTCTTGTACGAAAGCGAAGCTCGCTCCGCGGGGATCTACGCTCGTTCGTTCGAAAGCGATGCTCGCCTTGAACATCGCTACGCTCGTTTCTGCCAGAGCAAAGCTCGTTCGGTGAGAATCTGCGCTTGCTCCTTCGAAAGCGAGGCGAGTGCGCCGCCGAGGCCGGCTCGGTGTTGGCGAAGCGGTGGTTGATCCATCGAAAACGAGGCTCGCGACCACGCGAACCATCGTCGTGGATCGATCCGCGAGAGTCACTCGTCGCTCCGCGTCGATCCCAAGTGCGGCCGCTGACGGTGCGAGCCTTTCACTATCGCTCGTGGTTCGCCAAGCATGCGTCGTAGTGCGAGAAACGAAGGCGGCGACTCGGTGAACGAGCGGCGAGCGTTGTTCATCGATGCGTGAGAATCGTTGGCTGGAGCGTGGTCGCACTCAAGATGGCCGACAGCCTCGGCGTCGTCCCCGCACAACGGTCGTGGCCGACGAGGAGGGCGAGCGCGCTCCTCGCGCGATGGCGGGTGCAATCATTCTGTAGGGTCGTCAGCGGGGTTGAGGTAGTGCAGGTCGTGCGCATCGTGTGTTCGCTCCTACTTCGCAAGGCGAGGGGGGCGGGCGAAATCACAAGCTGCGGTGTGACCCCCCGTCCATTCGATTGCCTTGGCAATACCCGCTCCGGAAAACGGGTTGGCGGTGGGCGCGCCGGCGAGGCCGCGTTGTACGAGCAGCCCCGCGAGCGCGACCTGGGCCGGCGTGGCCTTCTTCTCGGCTCCTCACCTTTAGAAGGAGATCCCCGCGCAGAGGGTGCCCACGGCGCCCGAGCTGCACGACGAAGCGCGACGGGAAGACGGGCTGCACGGGCAGGTCCTGCGCGACGCTGTAGGCGAATTGTCCCTGGCCAGCTGCGGCGAGGTTCCGCCAGACGACCCCGACGCGCACGTCGTTGTGGACCCCGTGCCCGCTCGGATTCAAGAGGTCGCCCTGAACGGTGGCCAGCGCGCCTGGGGTGCCAGTGTCCCCGTCGAGCGATCCGCATCCGAGTGGGGCGGCGGCGACGGTGGAAACCAGCGTGCTCGCGAGCGCGAGATGGAGATGCTTGATTGGCATAGGAATCTGCCTCCTTGCCAGCCTTAGACGCCTCCGGGGCTCGGGCTGTATAGGCGACGCTTCGTTTTGGCCCAGTGGCCAGAAAACTTTACACCTTGGCCATTTTCGGTGGTCGCCGCCTCCGTAGCGTCCGAGCCGCAGTCGGTACACGAATGCCTTGCCCCACGGACCCCGTGGAGGGGAGTAGGAAAAGTAGCCTCGCATCACGCCGCGGTTCGACGGAAGAGACGCCGGCGGTCCATGGGACAAGCGGAGGCTCTCACCTGCTGCACCCATCCCAACCAATGAGAAGTCGCGTCCACCGGCTTTGCTTTGTGATCCTTGCGTCCCTTCCGCTCGCCTCAGTGTCCTGCGGCAGCCGTACAGGGCTGGACGTCTCGCTAGGCGGAGCGAGCTGTTCCGACTCTGCGCGTGCCATGTACGTCCTTACGGGGGCAACCTCTGGCACCGTGCGCGGGACTCTGATGCGCTTTGATCCCCCCGCTGCCACCTTCGCTCGCGTCGTCGAGATCGCGTGCCTACCCCCAATCCAGCTTCCCACGGCCCTTGGAGTCGACCGCCAGGGCAATCCGTACATCGCCGGCATCTCGATCGATCGTCAGCTGCTTCGCATAGATGCCGTCGCGGGTGCATGCCATCGGACGGGTTTCGAGCCTAATCTGGCTGGGTTCGGCATCGCTTTCTCGATGGAGCCCCGCAGCGGTGGCGACACGCTCTATGCCATTGAAGATGGCGAGCTCGCATCGCTAGACACCTCGACGTTCAATCGAATGATCATCGGGCCCGTCGGCGTGATGACCACGAGCGGTTCAGGCAGCGCCGGAACGGCGAGTTTCTTGACCGGTACGAGCGCTGGGGACCTGTTCACAACGTATCCGCTCAGGCTGGTTCCGTCTTCACCTCCCGCGCAGAGGTCCCGTTCTCAGCCGGGCATGATGGTGAGCCCCCCAATAGTGAGCATTGGGGAAGTCAGCAAGTCGACCGGCGCGGTGACAGATCGCTGGTCGTTGACGCTGCCCGCGACGGGCCCGTCCCAGATCCAAGCATTCGCTTTCTGGGGCGGCGACTTCTACTTCTTCGTCATGTCGGGCGCTGGCACTGCGGTGTGGCGCTTCCGGCCGAGCGACGGTTCGACTGTGCAAGTGGCACAGACCCCGGAAATCATCCTGGCCGCGGGCGTTTCGACGTGCGCGCCAATCCGATAAGAGCACGCAGCCGCAAAGTTGCGGTGGCGCTCCTCAGTCTGCTCCTCGATCAAGGCGCGAAATGCGTGACGGCTCGACAGGGTCCATGTATCCTGCGACAGGGGCTCATGCGATCTCACTTCCTCATCGCGATTGTCTTGGGCGGCCTGAGTGCTGGATGTAGGTCGAGCGACAAGCCCAGCGACGGCGGGGCATTGGTTGGCTCGGAATCAGGCGCCTTCGATGGACGCATGACGGACGAGCCGAGCGCGGATCTCGATGCGTCACCCGATGCTTCGGCGGCGGACGGCGGACCACTGGACGACGTGGCGCTGGCGAACGACGCTACCGAGACGGGCGTCGATGATGCGACGGCGATGCTCGACAACCTCTCGACGACTCAGGATGCACCACCCAATCCGCCCGTGTGCACAGCGTGCGGACATGGCTCTTGCACGCAGTTCGGGTGCTCTTGCGACGTGGGCTGGAGCGGAATGGTCTGCGACATGGCGACGCCCGTCCTCGTGCCCGGTATGCCCGCCAGTGCAACGGTGACGCGAGGGCGATGGGCGTACTTCAGTTTCGAAGGGCTGGCCTCCGGGGTCAGCGCGACAGTCACCGAGGATTCGACCGTCGGGCTCGTGTGGGCTTATCTCGGAGCTGGATCGGCGCCCGATCAGGCGAGCCATTTGGCAGCGAACGAAGACACGCAGAGCGCGACGCACACAGTGAGCCGCACGTTTTCGGGTCCCGGGACGCAGGTCTGGTACGTCGGTGCGTACGGCCAGCCGGGCATCCCCGCGACCACGCAAGTCGTCGCGTTTCACGTCACGATCACTGTCATTCCGTGATGGCTTTCACTCCGCGGCGACGCAATCGTAGTTTTGCTGCCAGGTCTTGAGCGTGGGCGTGACCGTGCCCCCCGCGTCCGGTTTGAAGGCCATCGTTACCAAGAGGTACGGTCTGGACACGAGCCCCGCTCCAACGAGGACCGCGTCCACCGTTTGGGGACCCTGACCCCACGTCACACCGGGGGTGGTGGCGCTCGCAGTCCCGATCCCCAGCGGTCCGACGGGGGCGTACGTGTCCGTCACGAGCTCCTTGGTCTGCGCGGAAAAAGCAATCG
>JALYHX010000073.1 GCA_030776305.1 Myxococcota bacterium | reverse complement strand
TGACGTCGACGGGGGCTCCCGACGGATCGACGCTCTGGTATTCCCAGAAGCGCAGCTGCGCGGTGCTGCCGCCTCCGGTGATCGTCCAGCCAGCGGGGGAGATGTGGCTGCCCATCGTGCAGTTGATGTATGCGACGTGGCTCGCCGGGTAAACGCTGTCGTCAATCCGAGCGAGCCCGTGCCCCGTGATGCCCGGGTCGGACGTGAACTTGGAGTCGACGAAGACATAGCCGTAGGTCGCCGCGCTGTTTCGGGCCTGGACATTCCACCCCGCGCGCCCGACGGTCTTGATTTCGCATTTGTTGAAATAAGCGGCCCCCGTTCCCCAGATGAAGTCGACGTTGCCGGCGATGTAGCAGTTGTTTGCATAGAGTCGCCCGCTCCAGAGGAGCGTGTCTTGCAGACTGAGGATGTCGGCATTGCGCACGACGCATTTGTCACAGGTCTGCAAACGCAGCGCCTCGGCCTGCGATCCGCCCTGCGGAGTAAGGTTGTGGATGGTCATCGTATCGATGATGAGCCCGCTGCTGCCGTCGATTCCGACGAGCGACCGCGTCGCGTTGCTCGTCGGGTTCAGGGTGTTGTTGTTGATCCCTTCGATGATCGTCGCCTTGCGATCCTGACCAATCAGCGTGATGTTGTTCTTCGACGCGAAATGGATGATCTCGTGATAGGTGCCCGCGCTGATCGCTACGGTGCTGGCGTTGGTATTGCCCGCGGGAAGCGCGTCGATGGCGCCCTGCACCGAGCAGAAATCCCCCGAACCGTTCAATGCCACGGTCAGCGAGGATAGGCTCGACGGCGCGGCCGTGGCCGTGCTGAACCGCCACGACGTCGTGTCTGAAATCGCGAGCGGCGTCCCCGTCGGCCCGAGGATCGCGCCGGGGTCCACATTGACGTAATAGGTCTGTCCATACGTGAGCGCGTGGGACTTGAGGTAGATGACGACGTCGTTGCCGTCGACGTACGCCGGGCGAACGATGTTGAACGTCGTCCCCCCGATCATGTCGCTGAAACTCGAAGCCGCCATGTCGAGCGCGGCAACGAGGGCTCCTCCAGTGCCAAAGACTTGAATCTTTCCCGACGTGCCAAGGGTTGGCGGCCCGCCGAACGTGATTCGCAAGGGCGGATCGGGACACACGCCAAGGCCGTTCGGAGGAGGGAATGCCATGACGCCGCCGGGCAGCGGGCCCTCGCCTGATCCGGCGTCGCTTCGGAAGCCGCCGCTGCTGCTGCTCGAGCCGCTGCTGCTGCCGCCGCCACTGCTCCCGCCTCCACTTCCACTTCCTGCCGCGTCCCCGCCCGCTCCACTGCTTGCGCCGCTGCTGCTGCTCGTACCGCTGCCGCTGCCGCCGCCTATGCCGCTGCCGTTCCCACTGCCGGCCCCACCGCTGCTACTGCCGCTGTTTGTCCCGCCCCTACTGCCGCTAGCGCCACTGCTGCCATTGCCGCTACCGTCGCCGCTGGTCGCGGCGTCCGTGCTGTCCGAGAACGAGCCGCCAGGAACGCCCCCACCGGTCTGGCCACCACTGCTGCACCCGAGGGGCCCCTGCAGCGCCACCACGATGGCTCCGGCCGCAGTCATCAGGAAAGTACGACGCACCATTTCAGACTCTCCTCTGCCAGGGATGTATCCGACCGCCGCCGTTTTTCCATCCGCTTGACGCGTGCACTTCGCGCGACTCCGATTGCTCCTCGCCGTGCAGGGGCGCGGCCGCGTATTGTTCGCTCGCCATGGCGTTCACCATAAGCACGGACAAGTCGAGACTCGATGTCGCCGCCGTGCACGACTTCTTGTGCAACGAAGCATACTGGTCTCAAGGTCGGCCCCGCGAGGTAGTGGAGCGGAGCATCGCCGGTTCGATGTGCTTCGGTGTGTACAATTCCGAGGATCGACAGGTGGGCTTTGCGCGGGTCATCACCGACCAAGCAACGTTTGCATGGATTGCGGATTTGTTCATTCTTCGCGAGGCTCGTGGTCGAGGCCTCTCGAAGGCCCTCGTTCGCGCGATCATCGAGCACCCTGACCTTCAGAACATGCGCCGCTGGTTGCTGGGCACTCGCGACGCACACAGTCTCTACGCCCAGTTCGGGTTCGAACCACTTCCGGAGCCGAAGCGGTACATGGTCCGGTCAGGGGGTGGTAAGTAGCTCGCTGCTCCCGCGCTTTGCAGACGCGATGGTCCGATGTGACCGGCCCAGGCAGGCTACCAACCCTTACCGGCCGGGCTGGTCGGCGAGGGAAAGTCGACGAACGCCTTGCTGCAGTCCAGCGCGCGCGAGAGGGTGAGGTCGTGCTGGGCGCTTCCGACGACTTCGATGCGATCGGGGGTCGACGCGCGGATGGGCAGATTGACACCATCCAGAGTGAACTTGGCGTCCGACGCAACGAGGGTGATTGCATCGGGCGAATCGGCCACGACATTCTTCATCGACATGACCAGCGGCATGGCCGCGTTCCCGAAGCCACCCGTGTTGGCCTGGAAGCCCTGGAATTTCGCCGCAGAATTGCCGATTATCTCGACATTGGTCAAGAGGAGATCGTGGAAGTTGGGATACAGCGGAATACCGTTCGCGGGCAGCATTTTGGTGCTGTAGTACGTCGTGAACAAGAGCGCGTTCTGCGCGTTGCGAATGCAGATGTTTTCGTAGGAAACGTTGCTCACCTCGCCACCGCGCGCATAGTCCGACTTGATTCGCAGCCCCTCCTCGGAGCCATCGAAGCTATTGTCGTACACGTGAACGTTGGCCACGCCCCCGTTCGTCTCGCTACCGATCGAGATCCCGTGCCCCCAGTAGATGTGATTGTGTGCGATGACGATGCCCCACTTACGATCCGATCGCACGTCCCGTAGGCCGTCGATTCCGGGTGTGCCGGCAACGGGAGTCTTGCTGCCTTTGAGAACGATATCGTCGTCGCCGGTGCTGACGTAGTTGTAGGCGAACACGACGTTCTTGAGATAACCGTCGAACGTGACGGTAGCGCCAGAATAGCCCGTGCCCTTGGTCGTGAGGACGGTTTCGCTGTACCCCGAGCCGCCCGGCGTCGTCGTCGTCGCAATCGTGCTTCCGGTGGTCAGATTGTTCGTGGCCGTCGCGGCGCCGCCCGAGAAGCTGTTTGCCCCAGGATCAAAAGCGTCCGTGTTCTTGACGTTGTCCTTGTTGAAGGTGATGCCGGTATAGAGTGGGTTGCCGTTACCGGCAGGGTTGGCGAACGCGGCCAAAGAGGGCGTCTGGAGCTTCACTCCCCAAACGGTCAGCCATCGACCCCGGACGGTACGACATGGAAATTGGCGCTGTTGTTCAGCCTAATCCGGTAGAGCGTCAGGTTTTTCGCGTTGTTGAATACCATCATGCGGAAGTTCGACTGGCCGGAATAGCCGGTGGTCCCGTTCTCGACCAAATTGCCCAAGAACGCGAGGTCCCACCAGGTCATATTTCGGGCGTTTGAGGCGACCTCGACGACCGTTCCGCCATTGTCGCACGCAGCGCCTTCGGCCGCTTGGACGCCAGTCTTGTAAGCGGCATATGTGTTCGTGCAGGTCAAAGTCGCTCGAATGAGCGGATACCCCGCATCCGTCGAGACGAGCTCTGCGTAGCCTCGCGCGTCGACACTGCCATCGCCCATCAGCGCCGAGTTCACGAGGTTGTTGCCGTTGATGAGCGCGTTGCAATTGCCCGAGCTGCCGGCGGACGTCGCGGAGGTAGCGACATTGCCGCAATACGCCGAGGTCGACCCGGCCAGGTTGTACGCCATCACATCGCGACTCGCGAACAGCGTGACGCCGCTGTCGATCCAAAGCGTCACGCCGGACGGCAGCCATAGCGGACCGGTGATGAAGGCGTTTCCGCCCCCGGAGTTGACGACGAGGCGAACCGCAGACTTCGTCGCCTTGTACATCGTCTTTGTCAGCTCCTCCCCCGAGACTCCGGCCCCCCCCGCAGCCGCGTTGGCGCTGCCGATGGTCGCACCGACTTGCGCATCGACCGCCGCGCCGCAGTCGTTCAGTGCTTTCTGAATCCGGGCCTGGTCGGGGTTGAACCAATGCGGAGTGTCGGCCGCGTCGACGCCATAGAGTGACGCTGGCCCCCGCTGGCTCCATGGAACGGCATTGGATGGATCGGGGTCCGCTGGAAGTGATGCGGTGGACGGATCGGCCTCCGGCGGCAGCGCGCCGTCCGGCCGTGTCACGAGCTTGTTGCTCGCCATCACCGTGGCGCAGACCTCCGCATCCGTCGGCAACCGGGGCGCGGGCGGCAACCCGTCATCGGCCGTGGTCGTGCCCACCTGGAACGCCGGTGAGACGGTCGGGGCGTTGTGGCCGGAGCATGCCGTGGTGACGAACAAGAGGGTGCCAATGCACTGCAGGACCGAAGTCGTTGCGTTCCGTACGACCGGCTCAAGGATTCTCATTTCCGGGGAGTCTAGTGCACGGCGATCGAGGGAACGTCAATTACACTGGGGGCGGTGCGCTACGCCTTTCGCGTCGTCTCCCTCACTTGCCGTACGCAGCGCGCTATTGTTGCCCCGCGATGCCCATCACGACGGATTATCTCGTCATCGGAAGCGGCGCTGCGGGATTGTCGTTCGCCCTCGAGGCCGCGCGCCACGGCGACGTCGTCATCGTCACGAAGCGCACTGCCGATGAGTCGAACACGAAATACGCCCAGGGCGGCATTGCCGCGGTGCTGAGCGCGGACGACTCGTTCGACGCCCACATCGCCGACACGCTCCGCGCGGGTGCCGGCCTGTGCCACGAGGCGGCGGTCGAGGTCTGCGTCAAGGAGGGGCCGGAGCGCATCCAGATGCTGCGCGACATCGGCGCCCGCTTCGACCGTGTGGACGGCGCGATGAACGGCGAGACGGACTTGGATCTGCATCTCGAAGGAGGGCACAGTGCCAGGCGGGTCGCGCATGCCGCCGACATGACCGGGCGTGAAATCGAGCGGGCACTCCTGGAAGCGATCTCACGCTCGCCGCGCGTGCGCACGCTCGAGGGACACACCGCCGTGGACCTTCTCACGATGGCGAAATACGGCGGACCCGAAGTCTGCGCTGGCGCGTATGTTCTCGACGAGGGAATCGGCAAGGTCCTGACGATCCTCGCGCGAGCGGTGATCTTGGCCTCCGGCGGGGCCGGCAAGGTTTACCTTTACACGACGAATCCCGACGTCGCGACGGGCGATGGCGTTGCGATGGCCTACCGGGCGGGCGCCGAGATCGCCAACATGGAGTTTTACCAGTTCCATCCGACGTGCCTTTACCACCCGCAGGCGCGGCGCTTTCTCGTCACCGAGGCGATGCGCGGCGAGGGCGCCGGCTTACGGCTCGCCGACGGCACGGCGTTCATGAAGAGGCACGATCCGCGCGGCGACCTGGCGCCGCGGGATGTCGTGGCGCGGGCGATCGACTTCGAGATGAAAAAGACGGGTGCCGATTTCGTGCTTCTCGACATGACTCACAAGAACCCAGACTTCGTGCGAGAGCGCTTTCCGGGGGTCTACGAAGAGTGCCTTCGATGGGGCATCGACATCACCCGCCAGCCGATCCCGGTCGTTCCCGCCGCGCACTTCATGTGTGGCGGAATTACGACCAATCTCGAGGGTCGAACGACGATTCCCGGCCTCTGGGCGATCGGCGAGTGCGCGTGCACCGGAATTCATGGCGCGAACCGATTGGCAAGCAACTCTCTGCTCGAGGGGTTGGTCATGGCACACCGTGCCGCGGACGCGCTGGGCTCTGCGGTCGATCGGAGCAGGCCCTGGCCAGAAGTACCGGAGTGGGAAGTTGGAAGCGCGACACCCAGCGCCGAGGCGGTGGTCATCACCCAGAACTGGGACGAGGTGCGCCGTCTCATGTGGAACTACGTCGGGATTGTCCGATCGAACAGTCGTTTGCGGCGTGCCGCGCGGCGCATTGCGCTCTTGCAGGAAGAGATCGTCGAATATTATTGGAAGTATTTCGTCACGCGCGATCTGCTCGAACTGCGCAATATCGCGACCGTCGCTCAGCTCATCGTCGAGTGTGCATCGAGTCGGCACGAAAGCCGGGGGCTTCATTTCACGAGCGACTATCCAGAAACCAGCCCCAAGTTTGCGCGCGATACCGTGATCAAACGCGGAGTGCCGGCGCACTTGCGCGGGCAATGATGAAGCGAATCGAGTGGGCTTCTCTCGCTTTTGCTCCCTCACGCAATGCCGAGGGGCGACGCCGTCGAGCAACTCGCCGAGCAGCGCGGGCGGGTCGAGGCTCGAGCGAGACAACGAAGCGATGCGGGCGGGTTGCCGGTGAACCCGTATCCATCCGCTTCGACGCCGGCGATGGCCGCGGCGTCGCTATCCCGTGCCGCTCGGGCCGCTCGGGCTGAAGAGCGGTTCCACCAGCGCGAATCGAACGTTCGCGGCCAGCCGGTATCGCGTTCGTCCATACTCCCCGGCATCGCGTACCCGTTCGATGGCGGCAGGGTCGCCCAGAAGGTCGCGCACGCGCGAGATAAGCACACGCACCCTGTGCTCGGCATCGGCGCTTTCAGGCCCGGGCCCCCCCGCGGCACGAAGGATTTCGTCGGCGCTCAGGCCCTCGCGCGCGCGCCGCAGGAGCTGCACGACCAGCGGCTCCAGCGCCCGCCGACGCTCGAGCGAGACCTCGCGGTCGTGAACGCGCAGATGATGGGCCAACGTGTCGACGACCAGCGTGGCCCGCTCGGTCGCGCGAGCAAGCTCGCTCGTCGGAATGCGCGTGACTCCTTGCGGAGTCGTGACGTAGAGGAGCGTCTCTCTCTCGGGAGGCTCCGGAATCAGCTCGATGTCCTCGGACGATTGAGGAATGCTGCCGCTCGGGCCGGAAGGGTACAAAGTCGACGGTGATCCGCTGGGGGTGGGCATGAGCGCCCCCGAACCACCAATGAGCGCAAGGGTCTGCTCCGCATAGCGCACCACCCGGCTGTCGCCGCTCTTGAGCGTCAGCTGCCACAAGGCAAGCGACGGTTCCCGATCCGGAAACACCCAGCCGTGCTTCTCCCCCGAGAGTGCCGCACGCTCGGCTGCCGCGCGCGCCGTGGGCTCGTCACCGATCGCCAGCGCACACCGGCCGATGATCAAGTTGAGGGATCCGGTGACGAACGCGTCCTGAATCTCATCGATGTGCGAAAGCCCGTGCTCGAGCGCTTCGCGTAACTGCCCGCATGCTTCGAGAGTGCGCGCGCGCGTCGCGACGAGATCCTGCTCGTCCATGGAATCGACCACGGCGAGATCTGCACGCAGTCGCTCGGCCCTCCCGAGCCATTGGCGAGCCGGCTGCGCCCGTCCGAGCATGGCGAGGGCCCACGCTCGATGCTCTGCGAGCTGGTAGCGGAGCATGGGGTGGTCGATCTCCCCGAGCACGACGAGCGCTTCGTCGATCGCCTGCAGCGCCGCGGCGGGCCGGTCCGCGGCGATCTCGACGATGGCCAAGACGTCATGCGCATCGGCATGGCGCCAGCCGGCGGCCACTTCGCGGGCGATCCCGATGGCCAGCGT
>JALYHX010000072.1 GCA_030776305.1 Myxococcota bacterium | reverse complement strand
GTGGCGAGCCCAAGCCAACCAACGCCCGCACGTAGCGTCCGGCGAAAAAACGCCGCCTGCACCTACGGCCTCCAGCTTTGAAACTGCACCAGCCCGAGAGCGCCTGGGGGCACGGCGGTGGTCTGTTCCTGCGGCCTGAATAGGAAGTACCCTCCCACCGCCGCTCCGGCCGCAACGGCTACACCGCCCACCACCCAAGGCCAAATCGCGGCGGACCGTTCGCCCTGCAAGGTGACTTCCATCGTGCGCATCTCGCCAACGCGCAGCTCGACATGGGTCTGATACGCTGTCTTACCGGACTCGGTCACACGCACCTCGTGTCCCCCGGATGCAAGCGGACCCTCGAATCGACCTTTGCCGACAACGGTTCCGTCTATGGTCACCGTTGCTTCATCCTCGGTCGTGAGTAGGAGCCTCGCCACGAGAGTCTGCGGGCGAAGGGTCACCGCAATCGCGGACTCGGCTCCGCCCAGCGCATCGATCGTCCGTTCGGATGTCTCGAAACCGGACTTTTCGACAACCAACGTGTGGTTGCCGAGATCGAGCGCCAGAGGCCGGGCGAGTGGGGTTGTGCCAGCAGGCTCGCCGTCGACCCGGACCGTCGCGCCGTCCTGGGTGGCCGTCAACGTGACGGTGGCCACGAGGTGGCTGGACGCTGCGAGCGCATCGTCGACCATTGCGCGCTCCTCCGGCGACAGCCGCGTCCCCGCCTCGCGCTGGTAGCGCCGAAGCAATACCTGCATGCGCGCATAGTGCTGAAGATCCTTCTCGCAGACGGCCATGTCGTAGAGCAGACGAGGGTCGTTCGAGATCTCGTACGCCTGCCGGAACTTGCTGAGCGCGCCGGCAAAGTCGCGGTTGGCGGCGAGAAGCTTGCCCGACTCATACGTGTCCTTGGCTGGGCCGTGGAGCGATTCGGAGAGCCGGGGAGCGTTAGCCTCCGGCGGCGCGGCAGTTTGCGCCCACACGGGCGAAGCCAGAAAAACGAGCAGCAGAGCACACGCATACTTGGGATTCATCGAGCTCATTGCAGTGGAAGGTCGAGCGCGTTGCGCGTCGACGGACGTGAGCGCGACGGTGGTGGTGGCGGCGATGTCGTGGGCACACGAGAAGTGGAAGGGGCCGGATCGTCCTTGGGTGGCGCCCCACGGATCAATTCCTCGAGAGAGTCATGTGCGGCCGAAGGGGCCGGGCGCGCGAAATTCGTGTTGGGGATGAAAGGCGGTACGGCGGTTGCGGATGCTACCGTTGGGAGGTGCATTCCCGATACGGCCCGAACGCTCGTCGAGGTCGCAACGGTCGGAATAGCCTGCTTGGGCAGCTCGGTGGAAGAGAGGTCGGGCGCCGCAGGCGGCGCGAGAACGATCGGCGCAGAGAGCACGGCTTTGTCAGCGAGCACGTTCACCGTCTCCGGCACCCTCGCGGAAGAGACCGCACCCTCGGCAGAAGACCGTTTGGCCTCGGTCACCCGAAGCAAACTGCGGATACCCATGACGCCTGCCAGCGTCACGGCGACGCCGACAACCGCCATCACCGCAAAGGCCGCTCGGCTCCGGCCCCGACCCGAAGTCGTTTTCCCGAACGGAGCGATTGACCCCGCCGAGCCCGCGTCCCCGGTGGGCTCGGACGACGGGGGCAGCGCCAATGCGCTCGCGCTCAAGCCCGACGCCTGGATGATCCCCGAGATACGCTCGACCGATGCCTTCGCCCGCTTCGAACCGAACTCCAAGAGCTCCAAGGCAAGCTCGGCGACGTTTTGGTACCGCTTCGCCGGCGCTTTCTCGAGGCACTTCAAGATCGCCGCGTCGAGCGCCGCGGGAATGCTTGGACGAAAGCTCCGGAGCGATGGCGGCGGCTGCAAGGCAATCTTGGTGCACACTTCGGGAAGGGTATCGCCGCCGAACGGTACCTTGCCGGTAAGAAGCTCAAATAGGATGACGCCGATTGCCCAGATGTCCGTGCGTGAGTCGACATCCCTCGACGATTGCATTTGCTCGGGCGACATGTAGAGCGGCGAACCCATGACCGAGCTCGTCTTCGTGGCCGCCATGTCGGAGCTCGTCGCGCCCGCGCCGACGAGCTTCGAGATGCCGAAATCGAGAACTTTGACCGAGAGCTGTCCGTCGGCGCGCCGAATACAAAACAGGTTGGAAGGCTTGAGGTCGCGGTGGACGATTCCCAGCCCATGTGCCTCGGCGACCGCGACCAAAGCTTGGAGAACGAAGTCGACCCCCTGCTCGATCGGCAGCGGGCCTTGACCCTGGAGCCAATTGGCGAGATCGACTCCGTCGAGAAACTCCATGACGATGTACGGCGCGCCAGTTTCCAAGATGCCGACGTCGAACACGCGTGCGACATGCTCACTGGTGATCTTGACGGCCGCCCTCGCCTCCCGAGCGAACCTGCGAACCGCCTCCTGGTTCGCGAGCATCGACGGAAGAAGAAACTTGATGGCGACCTTCGTATCGAGCTGGGCGTGGTGGGCGGCGACGACCACCCCCATCGCTCCGGCGCCGAGGATGCGGTCAATCCGATACTTGCCAGCGATCACGTCGCCTTCGCGAACGCCTGCAGCTGCATGAAGACCGCTTTGCATCGCGAATGCGCCCTGCGAGCCATTTTGAAGACCCAGAGCCTGAGTCGTGCATGAACATCCGGTTTGGAGACGAGCGTCAAGACGAAGAACGACGCTGCCACAGTGCCCTCGCTGGTGGCGTGGTGCCGTCGCCTTGGGACGCGCTGGTCCCCAAAGCGCTCCTCATTGGGCAGAGCGCTTGAACGTGTATTGCCCGGATGGCACGGCCGCGATCTCGACGTAACCGTTCGCCAATGTCCCCGTGATCGTCTGATCGCTCACCGACCCGTACGAGACGAAGACCGTGTTCTGCATGTTGCCGAGGGCCGGCACGAAGACGCTGGCAGTGGCGCCGACGGGAATCGTGACCGACATCGTCAGGGAGCCGTCGTTGGCTATCTGCCACCCGGACCCAATGCTCCCGAAGGCAGATCCAATCGTGGCGGCGACCGAGACGGTGCGGGAGTCGGCCGGCTCGGCCGTGTTGTCCGGCAAGTACGGTTTAATGACGATGTCCCGGTACCCGGGGCTGGCCCGGTCGATCCCCGCCAGGCCACGGGTGAACCAGTCCTGGATATGCCCCATCATCGCGTGGTTGCGGGAGCGCATGTTGCCCCACTGGTCCTTGTAGTTCCAATACTCGATCATCGTCGTCTCGCCGAGGGTCTCCGCGATGTACCGGTACCCGGGCTGGTTCGGCTGCAGCGCCATTTTGTAGAGAACATCGGAGCGACCGTACGCGGTCAAGGCGGAGACCATTTGGCGGAGAGCGATCTCCCCGGTCGTAATCGTGTACTTGAGGTTCTGCGTCACCGTCGTAAGCGCGCCTACGACGTTGTTGGCGGACGCACTGGGGACCAGGCCGGCGAAAAGCGGAATCGCGTTGCTGGCCTGGGTGCCCGTGCCATAAGTGCTCGTCGCAGGGTTGAAGAACTTCGCATTGAAGTTCGCCTTAATCATCGCGGCGAGATTGGCATATGCCGTCGCATTGGCAGAGTCGCCGAGGATTGCCGCCGTCTGCGCCGTCACGTCGGCCATGCGGTAGAATGCCGCTGTCACGACGAGCGCGGAGGGGGTACTCACTTGGTACTGACCCCAGTCGCCCATTTGCGCGTCGCCGATGATGGTGTTGGTCGGCGTGTACCGTGCCTCTAGCCACTTCAGATATCGCTGCATGGCCGGATAGCTGCTGCGAAGCACGGACGGGTCGCCGTAGGCCTGGTAGTCCTCCCAAGGTGTGAAAATGATCGCGCCGTTCCAATCCGGATCCATGCTCAGCCCGTTGATGAGCTGAAACGGCGGCGCAATGGCGGTGGCGTACCCAGGGGTACCGAGCGAGCCGTTGTTCTGTGTCGCCTGGTCGGTGGCGCCGGTGACCTGGGAGTCGACGGTATCCTGTGCGATCTTGCTCATCCAAGCGCGAATGTCGTACGTGTCCGCGATCGACGGAAACATCAGGTGCGACGTCTCAATCCACCCGAGCTTCTCGATGTGCGGACAGTCGGTGAACTCCGAGTACATCTGGCTGGCAATGGATCGGTCGATGATCGTGTGAATCAAATTGAGGCTGCGATTCGACGAGGTGAACGAGCCCGTCGTGGCGTTGTCGGTCCGCACGATATGCCCTAAAAAGGCGAGCTTGTTGTTCATCAGATCGCCCAGCATCGCCGCCTGATTGGCGAAGCCGTAGTCGGTCGGGCTGCGGCCGGCGGGCAGGGTGATCACGACCTTGTAGTAGCGAAAGCCGTGGTAAACGAAACGCGGGTTCCAGATCGTTCCGGCCGCCTCTCGGCCCGAGAACGTGTACGTATCGAACATCGGGGCGGCGCCGGCCTTGGACGAGCTCTGGTCCACGTCGGTACCGGTCTTGATCTCGGCGGGGTAGAACTGCAGCGACACGCCGGCGTAATCCGGGCTGAGGCCAAGGCTCGTCGTGAAGCGGATGCCTTCGAACCCCGCCCCGTTCTGGGACACGTCTACCCAGCCGTCCCCGCTGGGGAACTGGCCTTGGCTGATGGTCGTGCCGGACAGGGTCTGGACGATGCGGATCGGCGGGGTCGGCCGGGCGCGCAATGCCCCGGCGGGCAGTTCGCCGGTGGGCACGGGCGCGGCGTTGATCCAACCCGCGAATGGGTTGGCCGCCGTCGACCAGCCGGCGAGCTGGGCGGCCCGGCGTGCGTCGTAGTCCTCGCCGCCGTACCAGGTATTGAAGGTAATGGGCGAATCGATGTACTGCCAAGATTGGCTCGTAGCTACCCGTGCCGTGCTGCCGTCGGCATAGGTGATCTCGAGCTGTGCGATGCCCTTCGCCGTGCCATGCAGGCCCGCGGCCGCAAAGGCCAGACCGTCGGACTTCTCGTATCGGCCACCGTTGGGGGACACCCCGTTGCCATACATGCCGTTCCCGAGTTGGAACCCGAGCCCGTTGGCGCCGGGTCGCAATAGGTTCGTCACGTCGTAGGTGGAGTAGAAGATCCGACGGCGGAAGTCGCTCTCGCTCGGGTCGAAGTACGAGTCTGCCACGGCATTCCCGTTGACCTCAGCGTAGTAGAGGCCGAGGCCGCTGATGTACAGCCGAGCGCGCGCGACATTCTTGGCAGGATCGACCTGGAAGTGGGCGGCAAACATCGGCGCGCTCGCCTCGCTAGTGGCGGATGCGCCCCGCTTGATCCACTGCGCGCTCCAGTCGCTCGCCGAGAGCAGGCCCGTCTCCCAGAAGTCGGGCGCGCTCCACGCCGACGCGATCTGGCCGTTCCAGACCTGCACGCGCCAGTAGACGCGCTGCCGCGAGGCGAGCGGCGGACCCCCGTAGGCGATGCCGGCATTGCGGTCGCTCGCCGTCCGCCCGGAATCCCACAGCAGCGGCGTCTCCGCGGCGAGGTCGGACGCGCTGGCGGCGGCCTCGATGCGGTAAGCGGTCTGTTTCTGGTTGTAGCCGTCGGACGTGATGGTCCAAGAAAGTGCCGGGGCCGCGGTGTCGATGCCGAGCGGGCTGTGCAGGTTGTTCGTGCGTAGGTCGGTCACGCTCAGCTGGCCCGAGGTGGGTACGGCGAGCACGCCCGGCGTCGCCGTGATGCCTCCCTCAGCGGCCCCAAGCCCC
>JALYHX010000071.1 GCA_030776305.1 Myxococcota bacterium | reverse complement strand
GCCCGAGGCCATGTCGAAGGTCGTCCAGCAACAGGCGCTGCCGAATACGCTCGCGATGATCCGAAAGCCGCTTGGCATCGAAAAGCACAAGGGCAACCAGCTCATGGTCGACGGCGACCCGCTCGATCGCTGCATGATCGGTTGGCTCGTCGGTACGCCCGACGAGAACGCGTGCACTACGGTGAGCCAGGCCCAGAGACCCTTTCCGCCCACGGTCCTCGACGCCGGCGAGTAGCCTTGGGCAGGCAATCGAGCGCGCCCGTCGTGCGTCAGAATTCGGCTTCGACGGCAATGGTGCTGAAAACCGCGCCGCGCTCGGTCATGTAGAGATCGTTCAAGTACCGCGTATAGCTGCCGTCGACCTCGAAGAGCAGCGACCAGGGCTTGTCGATGTCGTCGATCAATTTCAGCTGCATGCCTCCACCCCCCGTTCCCGTGTAAAGGGCGCTCAGCTCCCTGTCCCCGGTTCGGATCGAAGGGATGCCGAGGGCGCCGCTCGCGTCGGGAATGGCCACGTAAGCCTGCTGCCAGAAGGCGACTTGATTCTGCACATGAAAGCGCGCGCGCGGCCAGACCATGAGGCGCCGGCCGAGATCGAACGTGAACCGGAAATCGGTCGTCGACGCCATCATTCCCCAGGTGTCCGCGTATACGCGTTCGTCGAGACGCAAGGTCGAGCCAGTGTACCGGTGACCGAGACGCGACGTGATTGCGAAGCGGTGACGCGAATCGGGCACCTGCTCGGTTGGCCGGAGATCGAGGCGCAGCCTGTTGACTTCGGCGATCGACGCACCCGGGTGGATGAAGCCTGCCTGCGCGGGCGCGAAGAGCGGCACGTATCGATAGGGCTTGGCTAGGTAACCGGTCTCCTGGATGACCTCGGCCTGCAGACTCGAAATCGTCGCTGGATCGACGACGAAGGTCGCTCCGACTTGACCGGAGATGGTTTGTTTGTCTCGCCAGAATGCGTCCGGCAGACCCGTGCGACCGACACGATCGCGGCCATAGGAGAAGCCAACGAAGGGCGTGACGTTCTTGTCGAGGACGTCGACGGACAGGGTCCCGCCCGCCGCGAAAGACAGATAGTCGGGCTCGCTTGAAAAGACGCCAGACGCGCCCATGGTGACATCGCCGACCTTGTAGCTGCCCTGGGCGGCGCCAGCCGTCCGGTATTCGAGCCAGTGGCTGGACGCAGTCGACACGATGTCGACAGAAGCTGCCGACACGACGTCAACGAGATAGTGACCGCTGATCGACCACCCTGCCAGGACGTCGCTGATGCTCGCGGCGATCGACGGGCTCAGCACGAGCACGTGGTCCGTATCGCTGTAGCCCGAGACTTCGGTGGAAGCCTTGATCGAAACGCTGCCACTTGCGGCATCGGCGCTCTTATGCCGCTGCTTGTCAGCGGCCAGGACCGAGCCGCTTACGGCGAGAAGTCCAAGCAGCAGGGGCAACGCAAACGACGCCAGAACCGTCTTGCCGGCTCTCGAATCTACCGTGGGGACGGGCATTCCGTTATCGGCGGACTTGAACAAGCTGCCTTCGGCTTGTCAAAGGGAAGCCTAGTTGCAGCCGCAGCCGCCTTGAGCGCCGCTTCCCCCGCCGACGGCGCCTTCGCGAATCGCGTACACGTGTGCCTCTCCCACGCGCGCCATGTCCCCGAGCAACATGGTGGAGTGGGCGAGGCGCCCGCGTTCGTACGGCTTCGCCCCGGCACAGCCGCTCCCGAAGACGACCGCCGCGACCAAGAGAAAGCCTTTTGATATCACGGCGTAAATGCCAACTTTATGTTCGCGAAGTGCGTCGTCCCGGCTGGGGATGAGTTGAAGCCCATCGGACCTTTCGTGAAGTCCACATACGTATTGGGGCCGGTCACGTTGTCATCGGTCGTCTCGAAGTAGACGCGATACGCGCCGTCGGGCACAACGGCTCGGTTCGCGTTCGTGCAATTCCAAGAGACCGTGTGCGTCTTGTAGCTCGAAAGGCTGGCGCTTGTAATGGCGTCGACTGTGTTGCGGCTGAGACCCGCTGCCGATGTCACCGAGTTCCACATTGTCAAGTGGCTGATTCGGGATTGTGCCCAGCGCTCCAAAGTCTTGACGAATGTACCCGAGCTGCTGGCAATCCAGATGGCGCCGACATTCTCCGGGGAGTAGCCGCCGCTGTTTGTGACGGCAACCGTGACTGAAAGGTTGCAGGCTCCGTTGGTTTGCGACCCACCGTCGAATCCACCGGTACCGCTGTCCGGGTTCGCCGTCCCCGCGTCGATCGACCCTCCACTCGACCCGCCAGAGCTGCTCTGCGCCGCGTCCGGTACATTTGCCGGCGGGCCGCCGCTGCTGCCACCGGTGGGGGAGCCTGTCCCCGTAGGAGTGGGGGAAGTCATGCCACTGTCGTCACTGCCACTTGAGCCGGAGCCGCCGGAGCTGCTGGCGGTCGAGTTCTGCAGCGCTGGGGCGCCAGCGGAAGAGGCGTCGGACGTTGGCCATAGTTCGAGTACCGGCTGATAGGGTCCCGTGCAGCCGAGGAACGCGACACAAGCGCCGATCAATACACAGTTGCCACTAGGGATCCTCATAAGGGCTCCACGCGACGGCCCACTGCGGCGCTCATGACATGGTACGGCACGGTCAGGGTACGTATATTAGTGTCCCAAGCGCTTAGTTGCAGGCACCGTTCGTCCGTTTTAGGGCATGGCGGATTGATTCGTCTGCACTGTTCGTTGACTCGAGGTCGACGCATACGCTTTGCTCCGCAGATTCTGTGCCCGCTCCACGATGTCGTTCACCGGGAGACGAACCGTCAGCGGAGACCCTTCCAGTATCCTGCCGCTCCGAGCGCAGCTCACGCGGTCCTTGGGGATCGCATCGATCACGGTGATCGGTTCGATCAGTCATGAAACGAAGGAGCAGGGATCATAGAAGGAACGGCACGTTTCTCGCGGACGGAATGTGCCTTGACCGATCCGCCAAACCCAAGTCACAACAAAGGACGTCTCTGGCACCAATGACCAGCCTGGCCCTTCTCGAATCCTCGCCTGCCTCTTGCTCTCGTTCACATCTTCGTCCGGAGTAAGATCATGTTGGGTCGAAGCAAGTTCTCACTCGCCACCGTCGTCGGCCTTGCTGGAATGACAGTGCCAACCGCGGCTTTCGCGCAAGTCGGCGCGTTCGACCAGGCCATCGCACGAGGGCCGGTGTGGGCCGCGCTGGCGGCGTTCGGCGGCGGTCTTCTCGTGAGCTTGACGCCGTGCGTGTATCCGATGATCGCCATCACCGTCAGCGTGTTCGGCGCACGAACCGCAAGGAGCCGCGGGCAAGCGGCCGCGCTCTCAAGCGTCTTCGTGCTCGGCATCGCCGTTATGTTCACCGCGCTGGGTATCGGTGCGGCACTGTCGGGTTCCATCTTCGGCTCGGCGCTGTCGAACGGGTGGGTCGTCGGCTTCGTCGCGCTGGTCTTTCTCGCGCTGTCGGCGTCCATGTTGGGGGCGTTCGAGCTGGCCCTCCCCTCGCAATGGACCACGCGACTCGCCGCGGTCGGCGGCGTGGGCTTCGCCGGCGCCTTCGTTCTCGGGCTCGTCAGCGCGCTCGTCGCCGCGCCGTGCACTGGCCCGGTCCTGGGCGCAATCCTCATTTGGATCGCCGCTTCGCACCGGATCGTCCTGGGTACAGCCGTGATGTTCACGTTTGCGCTGGGGCTCGGGGTTCCGTTCTTTCTCGTGGGAACCTTCGCGGTGAGTCTGCCGAAAGGCGGTTCATGGATGCTCGGCGTGAAGTGGTTCTTCGGCGTCGTGCTCGCCGTCGTTGCGCTCTACTTCCTGCGGACGGCCGTCCCCGCGCTGCAGCACGTTGCCCGCAAAGAGACCTGGTTCCCCGTGCTGTCTTCGATGCTCCTTGCTGCCGGACTGATACTGGCGTGGCTGCACGTCCGATCCGAGCGTAGGAACGCCAAATACCCTCAGAGGTCGAGACCGTTCAAGCTGACGTCGATTCCTCTCGCGATTGCCGGCGCATTCGCCCTCATTGCTTGGTCGCAGCTACCGCGGGGGGAATTGCGGTGGCTCGCGTCGGAGTCGGAAGGACGCAAGCTGGCCGAAACACAGCGTCTACCGATGATCGTGGACTTCGGGGCCGCGTGGTGCGGAGCCTGCAACGAGCTCAAGACTCGTACCTTCGCAGATCCCGCGGTGCGTTCGGAGGCGTCGCGCTTCGTCGCCGTCAACATCGACGCGACCGACGAGGACGACCCGAAGACGAACGACGCGAAGGATCGTTACCGTGTCGTCGGCTTGCCGACAGTGGTCCTTCTGGATAGCCACGGCGAAGAGCGCATGCGCTTCGTCGAGTTCGTTCCGCCCGAGCGCTTCGCCGCGGCACTTCGTTCCGTCGATTAGCTCGAAGTTCACTGCCCGCCATTTGCGCAAGACGTCACCATTTCCGAAGAATGAGGGGTTCTCTCTGCATGCATCGAACGGTCGCCATTCGTTCTCTCTCGCTCCGTCTCATCCTGGCGATCGGCCTGATCGCGACGTCCGGCTGCGGCGCAGCAGAGGCGGAGTCAGACGGTGCAAGCAGCCCAGCGGACGCAAGACACCCACTTCTGGGCAACAAGGCGCCAAACTTCTCCAGGAAGGCAGTGACGGGCCAAGGCACCGTTTCTTCTCGCTCGCTCGCGGGGAAGGTCGCCATCGTCGACTTCTGGGCGACATGGTGCGAGCCATGCAAGAAATCGTTTCCCAAGCTCGAGGCGCTCAACGCCAAATACAAGAACGACGGATTGCAAGTCATCGGTATCTCCGAGGACGACGACAAAGAGGGCATTCCCTTGTTTGCCTCGGATCTCGGCGCAGAGTTTCCGCTGATCTGGGACCAGAACAAGGCGATTGCCGCGAAGTGGCAACCCAAGAGCATGCCGTCGACGTTCGTCGTCGATCGGAAGGGAACCGTTCGCTTCGTACATCTCGGCTACCACAGCGGCGAGGAGGCAGAGATCGAGCGGGAGGTGAAGAGTCTTCTCTGAGTGACCTCGGCGCCATGATCGCCGACGCGCAACCAGCTGCTGCTCTGGATCGGTAAGCCGCTATCGATCGAACCGCTCGCGTCGTAGGATGATGAGTGGGCGGGCGTGAGGACGCCATGGCGGATCGGTGGTGTGGAAGGTCGGTGATCGCGTGGGCACTCGCCATTGGCGCTTGCTCGCGCTCGCCGCGTTCGGCTCCGCCCGGACCGATCAACGCTTCGGTGGTCCAGACCGCGACCGAGAACGGGTCGCCGCCGATCGCAGCAAGTTCGACCGGCCAGCCGGCGCAGTCCTCGCCACCCATTTGCGATGCCCCCGGCCCCGTTCTCTTATTCGTATCTCCCGAGCATCCCGTTCGAGGCCAATCGATGCGTGTCATCGCGGTCACCGATCGGGCCGTCGATGCCCAACTCGTCGTCCGCGGTCGGGTGTCGACCACGACCCACGAGCGCCACGGCGGGCCGCCTTACTACTGGCTGACGAAGGTCGACGCGCCGGGCGCGGGCCCATCTCTTGTTACATTTGCGCGCGACGAGGCGTGTGGTGGCGCGGTTCTCGCGAAGAGGGAAGTGAGCGTCAGCAGCTGGCGCCACGCGCCCATGCCGTCCCCCCCGGGGACGCTATGGGCTGCGCGTGCGGCGTGGTCGCCGTCAATGGAGAATCTTTATTCGGTGTGGATTCAGGAATTGTTCGAGGCGCCACTCGATGCTCAGCCGACATGGACTGCTCTCCACGAGGTGCTGCGCGACCGTTCGCGCAATTTTCTCTTCGACCATCTCGGCGGCGGCGAGGATGAGCAAGGTATGGTCGTGAGACCGGACTGCGCAGACCTTCCCTACTTCTTGCGCGCGTATTTTTCCTTCAAGTTGGGGCTTCCCGCTGGCTGGTCGCATTGTTCACGCGGGGAGGGGGGCACGCCGCCGACGTGCTCCGATTTCGCGACCAACGTGGACCCGTTTCCGCCCGTCGACGGCAGACCTCAGCCATTGCCGCATTGGGCGGATCTCGATCCCGAGCGCAGCGCCCGCCAAACTGACGTCAAGCGTTTCGGCGAGTTCTTGCGGACGACGCTCGCGGACGCTGCACAATCCGGCGCAGGGCGAACGCCCGCAAAAGACGAGACGGGAGATTACTATCCCGTCGCCCTGTCGGTCGACACGCTAAGGCCAGGGACCATCTTCGCCGATCCCTACGGCCACGTCCTCGTCATCGCCAAACGAATCCCGCAAACGACGGGTGCGGGAGGCATCTTGCTCGCAGTCGACGGGCAGCCCGATGGGACCGTCGCGCGGAAGCGCTTCTGGCGAGGCAACTTCCTATTCGCTATCGAGCCGGCTTTCGGCAGCGCCGGCTTCAAGCGCTTCCGACCGATCGTGCGTGACAAGACGGGCAAGCTTCGGCGCCTCGCAAACGGCGACCTGTCGGACTATGCGCTCGAGCAGTACGAGGGTGGTGTCGAAGGGTTCTACGATAGGGTCGAGGACGTTCTCTCGCCCGCACCACTCGATCCATTGGTGGCGTTGCTCGAGACGATCCAGGCACTCGAAGAGCAAGTGAAGACCCGCGTCGTCTCCGTCGACAACGGTCGCAAGTTCCTGGCAAGTGGCAAGCCGACCGCGGACATGCCGGACGGAGCGAAAATATTCGAGACGACCGGCGAGTGGGAGGACTTTTCGACGCCGTCGCGGGACCTGCGGCTGCTCATCGCGATCGACGTTGCTCGAGCCCTCCCGGCGCGCGTTGCGCGGCGCCCGGAACGCTATGCGATGCCTGCGGGGAAGACCACGGACCGAGTGCAGCGCGAGCTCGAGGATCGGCTCGTCCGAGAACTCCGGGAACGCAAGTTCAAGTACTCACGCAGTGACGGCTCCGAATGGGAGCTCAGTCTCCAGGACGTCGTCGAGCGCCAAGCGGCGCTCGAGATGGCATACGACCCGAACGACTGCGTCGAGGAGCGCTGGGGGGCGGCGCGTTCCAGCGACGAGGTATCGACCTGCACGGCGCACGCGCCACCGGCGCAGCTCGCGAAGATGCAGGAGTACCGTCCTTGGTTTCATGACCGCCGGCGGCCACCTCGATAGCGTCACAGCCGCTGCAAGAAGAGCTGCTTGACCTCGGCTGCGGTCAACGGACGGTTGTAAATGCGGAAGTTGTCGATCTGCCCGGTCAAGTACGCATCGAGGCTGAATTGCGAGCGTCCAAGCCAATTCTGAGTCGTGACCCCCAAGCTCGACGGGCTGAGCGTCATCGCTGCGTTTTGCGGGGCCTGAGCG
>JALYHX010000070.1 GCA_030776305.1 Myxococcota bacterium | reverse complement strand
TCATTGCATCGTACGACCGCGGGCTTCGCTTCGTGTTGCGTCACAGACTCGCGACGCTCATCGTCACGATTGCGACGCTCGGTCTCACCGTTGTCCTTGCGATTGCCGTGCCGAAGGGGTTCTTTCCGCAACAGGACACGGGCGTGATCCTCGGCGTATCCGAGGCAGCCCCCGACGTCTCTTTTTCGCAGATGATGGGTTTGCAGCGCGCGCTGGCGGACGTCGTCCTCGCCGATCCCGACGTGCAGAACGTGGCGTCGTTCATCGGCTCGGACGGCACCAACCCAACGACGAACAGCGGAAGGCTCTCGATCACGCTCAAGCCGGTCGATCAGCGCCGGAGCAGTGCCGACGAGATCATCGCGCGCCTCAAGCCGAAACTGGCAGCGGTCCGCGGCATCGAGCTTTACCTGCAATCGGTGCAAGATCTGACCATCGACAGTCGCATCAGCCGGACGCAGTTCCAGTACACGCTTTCCGGAGCCGACCCTGCCGAGCTCGCCACGTGGTCAGCGAGGCTCTTGGCGGAGCTGCGCAAGTCGTCGGCGCAGTCCGGTCTTCTGGATGTCCCGACGCTCAAGGATATTGCGAGTGACGAGGAAGCGGCTGGACTCGAGGTCTCGCTCACCATCGATCGAGATACCGCGTCGCGTCTGGGCATTTCACCTCAGGTCATCGACGACACGTTGTACGACGCGTTCGGTCAGCGGCAGATTTCGATCATCTTCACGCAATTGAACCTTTACCGCGTCATCCTCGAGGTGAAACCCGGTCTGGCGCGCACCGTTACCGCGCTGGACCGGACGTTCGTGCGCTCCGCATCGGGCATGCCGGTGCCGCTCGGCGCGATCGTGCACCGTTCGATCACGACGGCGCCGCTGGCCATCAACCATCAGGGCCAGTTTCCCGCGGTGACCATTTCGTTCAACCTGGCAGACGGTCAGTCGCTGGGCGGCGCGGTGACCGCCATCCAGGAAGCGCAAAAGCGCGTTGCCATGCCGCCGAGCGTACATGCCAGCTTCGTCGGAACGGCGCAGGCGTTCAACGACTCCCTCGCGAGCGAGCCGCTCCTCATCGCTGCCGCTGTGGTCACCGTCTACATCGTTCTTGGCATCCTCTACGAGAGCTACATCCACCCCGTCACGATCCTCTCGACTCTGCCCTCGGCGGGTGTCGGGGCGCTGCTCGCGCTCTTCATCTGTAGAATCGATTTCAGTGTGATCGCCCTCATCGGAATTGTTTTGCTGATCGGGATTGTCAAAAAAAATGCGATCATGATGATCGACTTCGCGCTCGAGGCCCAGCGGGATCACGGGATGACGCCCGAGCAGGCGATCCACCAAGCGTGCTTGCTTCGCTTCCGCCCCATCATGATGACCACGATGGCGGCACTGCTCGGCGGCCTGCCGCTCGCACTCGGGACCGGCATGGGGTCCGAGTTGCGTCGACCGCTCGGGGTCAGCATCGTCGGTGGACTGCTCATCTCCCAGGTGCTGACGCTCTACACGACTCCGATCGTTTATCTTTACATGGATCGGCTCGGTCGCTGGCTTTCCCGGGCTCGTCGCAAACCGACTCTGGCGGAGGTGGCGCCTTGAGCGAGAGACTGCAAATAGGCATGGCGTGAGCATCTCGGCCCCGTTCATCCGGCGGCCGGTCGCCACGTCGCTGCTCGCCACGGCGGTGCTGCTCGCGGGCATTCTCGCGTACACGCACCTTCCGGTCGCGCCGCTTCCGCGCGTGGACTACCCGACGATCCAGGTGAGCGCGTCGCTGCCGGGCGCCAGCCCGGAGACCATGGCATCCTCCGTGGCGACGCCGCTCGAGAGGCGCTTCGGCCGTATCGCGGGCCTGACGGAGATGACGTCGACGAGCACCCTCGGGGGCACGTCGATCACGTTGCAGTTCGATCTGGATCGGAACGTGGATGCAGCGGGACGTGACGTACAGGCGGCGATCGCCGCTGCGGGGAGCGAGCTTCCAGCGGGGCTCCCGCTCAAGCCAATCTACCGGAAGGTCAACCCGTCGGACGCACCGATACTCATCATCTCATTGACGAGCGCCTCTCTGCCCCTCTCGCAGGTCTTCGACGCGGCGAATACCGTCCTCGCGCAGAAGATCTCGCAGGTACCCGGTGTCGGGCAGGTCTCGGTCGGGGGCGGGCAGCAGCCCGCGGTGCGCATACAGGTCGATCCCACGGCTCTTGCCGCGATGGGTCTCAGCATGGACGACGTGCGCAAGGCAGTGTCCGCGACGACGGTCGACGAGGCGAAGGGGGCGATCGCCGGGGCGATCCAAGCGTCGTCGATAGGGGCCAACGATCAGATTCTCGACGCCAGGGGGTACGAGTCTCTGGTCATCGCTCGCAATGCCGAAGGAGCGATCCACCTCGGCGAGGTGGCAAGCGTCTTCGATGACGTGGAGAACAATAGGGTCGCCGGGTGGGCGGACGGACGCCGCGCCGTGCTCGTGTTCATCCGCAAGCAGGCGGGCGCCAACATCATCGACACGAACGAGCGCGTGCTTCGGCTCTTGCCCGCGCTCGCGACGGCCATATCGCCGGCCATCGACATGCAGGTCAACAGTGATCGCACGCAAACGATTCGCGCCTCGGTCAGTGACGTCGAGAAGACGCTGGCCGTGAGCGTCGTGCTGGTCGTCGGCGTCGTATTCGTATTTCTGCGCTCCGCGCGCGCGACGTTGATTCCGACGGTTGCGATGCCGCTTTCTCTCATCGGAACGTTCGGTGTGATGTGGTTGCTCGACTACAGCGTCGACAACCTGTCGCTGATGGCCCTGACGATCTCCACGGGATTCGTGGTCGACGACGCGATCGTCGTCAGCGAGAATATCATGCGTGCCATCGAGCACGGGGAGCCGCCCTTCGAGGCGGCGCTCGACGGGGCCAAACAGATCGGCTTCACGATCGTATCGATCACCGCGTCGCTGCTGGCGGTGTTCGTGCCCATCCTGCTCATGGGCGGGATGGTCGGGCGCCTCTTTCGTGAGTTCGCGGTCACGCTGAGCGTTGCCGTCACGATGTCGGCACTCGTGTCGCTCACCCTCACGCCGATGATGTGCTCGCGCATGCTGCGCTCGGAGCAGCATGTGTCACACGGCTGGCTCTACCGCATGTCGGAACGCATGTACACGGCGACCCTCGCGTTCTACGAACGTGGCTTGAGCTGGGCGCTCGCGCATCGCACGACGATGCTCCTCGTCACGCTGCTCACCGTCGCCGTGAACGTCGCGCTGTTCGCCATCGTGCCGAAGGGACTCTTTCCGCAGCAGGACACGGGACTCATCGTGGCAACGACCGAGGCTTCGCAGGACGTCTCGTTCGCGGAGATGTTTCGCCTGCAGACCCAGGTGAACACGGTGCTCAATGCCGACTCGGACGTCGATCACTACGTATCGTTCATCGGATCGGGCGGCTTCGGGACGGGGAACACGGGCTCTGCATTCGTCACGCTCAAGCCGCTCCCGCCGCGCAAGGTGACCGCAGACGCCGTGGTCGCCCGCTTGCGCGGCAGCCTCTCGAAGATCGCCGGCATCAATACGTACTTGCAGTCTCGCCAAGACGTGAACGTGGGCGGACGGATGGGACGCACGCAATATCAGTATACGATCCAGGACGCCAATCTGGCCGAGCTCCGGACCTGGGCGCCGCGCATCCTCGATGCGATGCGCAAGTTGCCGCAGCTCAAGGACGTCGTGAGCGATCAGCAGAATGCTGGGTTGGAAATCGCGATCGACATCGACCGAGACACCGCGTCACGCCTCGGTGTGACCGTGCAAGCCGTCGACGAGGCGCTTTACGACGCGTACGGTCAGCGGTTCGTCGCCACGAGGTTCACGCAGCACAACGAGTACCACGTCGTCCTCGAGGCGGCGCAAGAGTACAGGAGCACGCCGGACTCGCTCGATGGGATCTACGTCAAGAGCGCATCGGGCGGCGCGGTTCCGCTGCGGGCCATTGCGAAGACGAAGCCGTCGATGACGGCGCTTGCGGTCAACCACCATGGTCAGTTCCCCGCCGTCACGATCTCGTTCAACCTCGCGGGCAACGTATCGCTCGGTCAGGCGGTCGACGCGATCGATCGCGCGGAGCTCGCGATGCATCTGCCCCCGAGTGTGCGTGCCGACTTCCAGGGAACCGCGCAAGCGTTCACCGCGTCACTGAAAAGTGAGCCGGCGCTCGTCGCCGGCGCTCTCCTTGCGGTCTACATCGTGTTGGGAATGCTCTACGAGAGCTACCTTCACCCGATCACGATCCTGTCGACTTTGCCATCTGCCGGCATTGGAGCGCTCGTCGCGTTGCTCCTCTTCGGCGCCCAGCTCGACATCATCGCCATCGTGGGTCTGTTGCTCCTCATCGGGATTGTGAAGAAGAACGCCATCCTGATGGTCGACTTCGCCATCCAGACGCGACGCAACGACGGGACCCCGCCGCAGGACGCCATCTTCCGGGCCGCGCTCCTTCGCTTCCGGCCCATCTTGATGACCACCTGTGCCGCGCTGTTCGGCGCGCTACCGCTCGCGTTCGGTCATGGGCTCGGCTCGGAGCTCCGTCGCCCCCTCGGAATCGCGATTGTCGGTGGCCTCTTCGCGTCGCAGCTCCTCACGCTCTACACGACGCCGGTGGTTTACCTGGCACTCGAGAGGCTGAAGCTTCGCAAAGCGTAGGCCGGCGCCGAGCTACTTCGCCGTCTGCGGCGCGGGCTTCGGCATGTTCGGCGGTGCGAGGCACGACGACAGGTCGAAGAGCATGTACTCCAGGACGACCTCCTGGGGCGACAGCTTCGCGGCCTGGTTGCAACCGGTGGGAACGATCCCGCCTTGCGTCGACATGTTCGTGTTGAGCGAATTGCCGTAGTCCGTCGACGCCGCGCCCACGTGCAAGTCGCTGTAGACGACGCGCCCGCACGTGATCTCGCCGACCCTGACGTCGAAGGAGAAATACTGCGTGAGCCCGGGCATCGCCGGCGAGCTCACATTCGGTGCCGCCTTGATCCAGGACTTGACCGGCGGGTCGTTGTACATGAGCACGTTTTGCCGCGACTGCTGGATGGGGAGCTGATCGTTGGTCAACGCGGCTATCTGCGGAAGAGCGAGCCAATCGTGCAGCAATTTCCCCTGTGCGAACGACGTGTCGATGACCGCGTTGATGTCTCCCGTCGGATTCGAACCGGCCGCGAACGTACCCAAGCCGTATCCGCGGAAGGGCGACGCCGGCTGCGTAAACCAGCTGTAATGGAAGTGGGAGGCGAAGACACGGCCACCACCCTTGACGTAAGCCTCGAGCGCCGCCGGATTCGCGCCCGCGGTTTCGCCCCCCTCGCAGGAGAGAAGGACGACGTCGAAAGGCTGCAGGCTCGCGGCCGAGGACCAGAGCGCCGTCGCCGACGAGGGGGATCCACCCGCCGTCGTTGGCCCGGGGATATTCGATCCGCCATTGCCTCCCTGGAAGATGTGAATGTGCCCGGTACCACCGCCGCCGCTCGTGTACTCCGCGGGATCGACTCCAATTCGCGTGAGCATGCACTCCAGCGAGTCCAGGCCGCCCGTCGAAATCGCGATGTCTGGAAGATTGGCGCCGGCCGTATCCATTGAATTCTTTGGCAGCCGAAACTTCGTCATGCTCACGGTATCCTGGCAATCATTGGCGGTCGCGGAGTAAAGGGCGCGCCATTTGCCGGCCTGCACGACGATGGGCACGCCCTGTCCAGTGGGCGCGTCCACGATGTGAAAGACCCCGTCTGGACCGGAAACGGCAGAGGCGAGGGGCGTATTCTTGTAGAGAAGACTGCAGTCGCCGCACGATGCACCCTTGGGCAGCGGCTCGAGGGGCAACGACGAAGGGACATACACGGCAACGCCGGCCAGGGGGTTATTGCCCGCCGGGTCGTATACGGTGCCGGTGATCGTCGTGTGCTTCGTACTGTCTGGACAACCCATGTTGATGCACTGAAAGTTCGTCGAGCATTTGTTGACGTCCGGCAGGGCGAAGCCGCCGCTGCCCCCGCCTCCACCGCTGCTGCTGCTGGCAACTCCGCCGTCGTTCGCTCCGTTCGATCCGCCTCCGTTACTTCCACAGCCGGCGCTCAACGCGAGCGCGCCCAGAACGATGAACGCCACGACCGAGACGACATGATGAGCAGACCGCACGGAACACCTCTACGTTTTGGGAGAGCGACTCATGCGCAAGGACGCATGGAATTCAACCTAGCTGCGATTTGGCGGGAGTATCTTGGATGATGAAGTGTCCCTCCGCGTCGGTCAACGTGGCGGCGCTGCCTGCCCCCGGATGCGAGAAAAGCGACGCAGGGGATAGTGCGCAAGGGGCGGCTACGCTTCAAATGCCTCTGAATGGTAAACCGTTGCGCTTTGAATATGGCCGACTCGATGTCGCCCGGACAATTGAGACGCGCGCGGGGCGCACCTGTCGACGAAAACTACAACGTCACTGCGCGCGCAGCCAAGCTCGCTTTCTGTAGGCGCTGCGCCTTGATCTCATGACATGCGCCGCGCTCTTGCAGCTGGCACTCATCCGGATAGACCTACTCGGCTTCGTCGACGGGAGTCTCGGTGAAGCGATAGCCGACGCCACGAACGGTTTCGACGTAGCGCCCAACGCTCTTCAGTTTTTCGCGCAAACGCTTGACATGGGTGTCCACCGTGCGCGTCGTGATGTCGGCCTCGATGCCCCAGATGTCATTGAGCAGGACCGATCGCGTCTGAACGCGGTTCTTTCGTTCGTAAAGCGTCAGCAGCAGCTTGAACTCGAGCGAGGTCAGGGCGATCTCGATGGGGCCAACCCATACTCGGTGCGCCCCTGGATCGATGCGCAGCTCCCCGAACTCGACGAGATCGGATGCCGGGACGTCCTTTCGGCGGAGCACCGCTCCGACACGGAGCAAGAGTTCGCGGACGCTGAATGGCTTCACGACGTAGTCATCCGCACCAAGCTCGAAGCCGACGACGCGGTCGATCTCTTCGCCCTTCGCCGTGACCATGATGACGCGAACATCGCGCATCGCCTGGTCCTTCTTGAGCGTCTTGCAAACGGCCGTGCCGGACATGTCCGGCAGCATGAGGTCCAGCAGGATGAGGTCAGGATGAAGCTCGCGGGCAACTCGCAACCCTTCGGCGCCCGTCGAGACGAGATGCACGCGATGACCCTCCTTCGTGAGGTTGTATTCGAGAACCTCCCGGAGATCCGTCTCGTCCTCCACGACCAGAACGCGAGCCATGCGCCTCTGTCTAGGGCATTTCGCAGGCGTGAGGACAACGATCCTGTGACGGTCAGGTGACGCGGGCAATCGGCGCGTCGACAACGAGCGCGCAGTGGGGCGAAGCCGCAAGGGGGGATCGCGACCCCAGCCACCGCTGCGCGTTCATATGGAGCAACGTACGCGGAGTCGTTCTGGTTAAGGGCCGCATTCCGGGGCGCACACGAGGCCGGTACGTCCCCGTCTTGGGCGGTGGGCCTTGAAAGTGGCCCCTGGCTTCGGTAAGTAACCGTAACTCAGAACGTTTGCGGGAGTAACTCAGTGGTAGAGTGCCACCTTGCCAAGGTGGACGTCGAGGGTTCAAATCCCTTCTCCCGCTCCAATATTTGCTGGTGGAAATGGTGTGGTGGCGAGAAATGCATTTGCAACGCGATTGGGCGCAAATGGTCAGGGTGGGCCGCTCGCCAGCGTACCGCAAGCTGCGGTCCGATTCTGCGGTGACGCCGGCGAGCGACCGAGCCAAGGTTGCGGTGGTGATGGCGATTCTCGAGGCCCTCGCGGGTGCGTTCTTGGCGGTTCTCCGCCCGAAGGCGAGCCTCGTCGTCGAGAATCTTGTGCTCCGCCAGCAGCTAGCGGTGCTCCGACGCAGA
>JALYHX010000069.1 GCA_030776305.1 Myxococcota bacterium | reverse complement strand
TCCCCGGGCTGAAGGTGGTGGCTCCGGCGTTCCCGGCCGACGCAAAAGGTCTCCTCAAGGCCGCGGTTCGTGATGACAACCCGGTCCTCGTCATGGAGTCCGAGACGCTCTACAACGCGGTCCGCGGCGAGGTGCCCGATGGAGAGCACGTCGTCGCGCTCGGCAAAGCACAAATCGCGCGGCCGGGAACGGACGTGACCCTCGCCGCGTACTCTCGCATGACGCACGTCGCGCTCGAGGCGGCCGCTGCACTCGAAAAGCTGGGCGTCTCGGCTGAGGTCGTCGACCTACGCAGTTTGCGCCCTCTCGATGAAGACACGCTGATCGCGAGCGTGGAGCGCACCCATCGCTTGGTCGTCGTACACGAAGGTTGGCCTTATGGCGGTGTGGGCGCAGAGATTGCCGATCGAGTTCAGCGCCTCGCGTTCGATTCGCTGGATGCTCCGATCTTGCGCGTGAGCCAACTCGACGTGCCGATGCCGTACAATGCGAAGCTCGAGCAAACGTGCATGCCGAATGCGGAGCGGGTGGTGGCAACGGTGCAGCGTCTGCTTGCGCGGGGTAAGGCTTAAATGGCGAAGATTCTCGAAATGCCCAAGCTCTCTCCGACGATGGAGGAGGGGGTGCTTTCGACGTGGCACAAGAAGGAGGGCGAAGCCGTAGGGATCGACGATCTCCTCGCGGAGGTCGAGACCGACAAGGCGACCATGGAATTTCGCTCCTTCGACAAGGGCACGATCCTGAAGCTCCTTGTCGCGCCAGGAACACAAGTGAAGCTGGGCCAGCCCGTGGCAATTCTGGGAGCACCGGGGGAGGACGTGTCCGCGCTGACGCGCCAGGCGTCCGCCGGGGCTGCGGCGCCCGCCGTGGCAGGGGCGCCCGTCCCGCCACCCAATGCATCGCCTGACGCGAACGACGCGCCGGACAGCAGCACGGCCGCAAAGGGATCCTCGGCGATTCCGGACGACGTCGACGAGGGGGCATCGAGGACTTCACCTGCTACGACGGCGGCTGCGCCCAAGCCCTCCGCTCCGACCCAGCGCGCCCCGCAGCGCAAACAATCGACGACGGGCAGCGTTCTCGAGCGGGCGTCGTACCCGGGCGAACCCATCGGCAATGGGGGAGAACCCGCGGGCGGCCGCGTGCTCGCCTCTCCTTATGTGCGCAAAGTCGCCCGAGAAATGGGGATCGACCTGCAAGGCGCGCAGGGTACCGGCCCCGGTGGACGCGTCGTTGCGACAGACCTCGACTCGATGCGCGCGCAGGCCGCAACGGCGCTGGCGCGAGTCCCTCAGGCTCCGTCCCCGGGCCTGGCCACGACATCGGGTGAGCAACCAGACGTGCGCCCGCTGTCGCCGATGCGAAAGACCATTGCCAGGCGGCTCACCGAGTCCAAGAGCACGGTGCCGCACTTTTACCTTTCAATCGATGTCGAGGCGGATGGCCTCGTCAAGCTGCGAGAGGAGATCAATGCCGAACTTGCGTCGAACGCCAACGGCACGGCGAACGGCGAGGCGCGGCAGCCGATGAAAGTGTCACTGAACGATCTGCTCATCAAGGCATGCGCTGTCGCGCTGGTACGCGTCCCTGAGTGCAATGCGAGCTTCACGCCGGACGCGATCATCGTCCACAAGCGGGTGGACATTTCGGTCGCCGTCGCGATCCCGGATGGCCTGGTGACGCCCGTCGTCCGCCGTGCGGACCAGAAGAGTGTGGTGGCCATCGCCCGTGAAGTGCGAGAGCTGGCCTCGAGGGCACGCGCCCGCAAGCTCAAGCCCGAAGAGATGCAGGACGGTACGTTCTCCATTTCGAACCTAGGCATGTTCGGCGTCGATGACTTCGCAGCCGTCATCAACCCGCCCGAGGGGGCGATACTCGCGGTGGGTCAGGTCCGCGACGTGCCGGTGATCGCGGACGGCACGGTCGTGCCGGGTAAGCGCCTGGCGATGACTCTCTCCTGCGACCATCGCGTCGTCGACGGTGCGATCGGGGCGGCGTTTCTTGCCGAGCTACGCGCGCTGGTCGAGCATCCCCTTCGTGTGCTCACTGGATGAAGGCGCAGCTACTGCTGTCAGGTCTCCGCTGCCCAGTCGGGCTCGCCGCTCTCGCGCTGCTTGCGCCCATCGATGCGCACGCGCACCGTCCGCAGCGGCCAGAGGCTTGGTCCGCTGGGCTTGAGGCGCTACCGTCGACCGGGCCGGCCAACGGCGTCCACGTGCTGCGATCGGTACATCGAGGTCGTGTGCGCATTCCGAGCGGAACATTCACGATGGGATCGACGCCAGCCGCGATGACGCGTGCCATCGCGCTTTGCCAGCGCGAAGTGCGGGGCCCGAGGTGTCACGATGACAATCTCGTCGCCATGGTGCAGGCCGAAGGGGCTGCCCACGAAGTGAGACTCTCGAGTTTCGAGTTGGACAATACGGAAACGACGGTCTCTGATTATGCGCGCTGCGTGTCCGCAAACGCGTGCGCGCCCGCGGAGATCTCGTCGGACGACGCGCACTTCTCGGATCCGGATTTTCCGGTCACTCATCTGCGCTGGGAGGACGCCATGGCCTTCTGTCATTGGGCAGGCGGTCGGCTTCCGACGGAGGCGGAGTGGGAGTACGCTGCCCGCGGTACGGCGGGGCGGCAGTTCCCTTGGGGAAACGTATACAACCCGCATCTCGCCAATCACGGTGCCTGGGCGGACGACTGGACGGACGCGACCGACGGCTTCGTCGGGCTGGCTCCAGTCGGATCGTTTCCCGACGGCGCAACGGCGCTCGGCTTGTTGGACATGGCCGGAAACGCCGCGGAGTGGGTGGCGGACGTGCTCGAACTCGACGCCGCCGGGTTACCCCTTCCCTATCCGAACTCTGCGGAAGTGGACCCGGCGCCCAAGTCATCGGGTGGAGTCTTCCACATCGTGCGCGGGGGGTCGTTTGCGGATGGCGCGATGTGGCTTCGGAGCGCCGCGCGCGACACGACTTCATCGCCGCGTTCGCCCTGGGTAGGATTCCGCTGCGCCGCCGATGTTCGATGAGGATCGCCCACTTCTCCGATTTGCACCTGCTGTCCCTCGACGGCGTTCCGGTGAGGCGATTCATGAACAAGCGCATCACGGGCTGGGTCAACCTGCGCCTGAAGCGCGCCAGCATCCATCGTTCGGAGTATGTGCGAGCGATCGCGCGCGAGATCGGGGCCCGCGACTTCGATCACGTCGTCGTGACCGGCGACTTGACCAATCTGGCGCTCGAGTCGGAGTACGACCTTGCGCGCGATGTATTGGAACGTGATCTGGGCCTCGACCCCTCGCGCGTCACCGTCGTGCCGGGCAATCACGACGTCTACACGCGTGGCGCGCTCTCCTGCCGGCGGTTCGAGCGTTACTTCGCGCCGTGGTTGATTGGCGATCTGCCGGAGCTCGCCGTGGACGTCAACGGTGGCTTCTTTCCCGTGGTCAAGTTGCGGGGCTCTGTCGCCATCATCGGCCTATCCAGCGCGGTACCGCGCCCTCCGATGGTCGCCGCTGGCGAGCTCGGTCTTGCGCAGATCGCGGCGCTGCACCGGGTGCTCGAGCATCCCGAGGTTGCCCGACGCACCGCCGTCCTTGGGCTACACCATCCCGCGGTGCGCCCGGAATCGCGCGCGAAGATGTACCTCGAGGGTTTACGCGATGCGTCCGCGCTCGTGGCGGAGCTGCGACCCATTGCGAACGGGCTCCTGCTTCATGGTCATCTGCACCGTCGCGTTCAACGCGACATACCGACCAGTGCCGGGCGCGTGCACCAGGTTGGGGCGACGAGCGCGTCGCTGCACCACGCCGCGGCCCACCGAATGGCCGGCTTCAACGTGTATGAGATCGGCGAGGCCGGCGTCGACCGGGTGGAAGCCTACGTGTATTCGCCTGAGCGGGGGACGTTCCACCTGGAGAGCGTGCCCAAGCACGTATGAACGCCCACGGCATGGCGTCTGCGAAGGCCACGAATCACCCGACGGCCGCCTCACCGTTCTGGCGAACGACGTTGATCGCCTGCAACCCTTTCGGTCCTTCTTTGATCTCGAACTCGACGATTTCGTCCTCGAAGAGGCGCCGCCTTCCCTCACCCTGGATCTGCGAGTAGTGCACGAAGACGTCGGGGCCGGCGTCTTGTTTGATGAAGCCCCAACCTTTCTCGTCGTTGAACCACTTGACGCGTCCTACTGCCATCGGAATTCCTCCACTTCTCTGCTCGGCGCCGCCGCTGCTTGCGTGACAGCGCCGTACGCTAGAGATGGCCTCCGCCGAGGTCAAGTTCGGATCGGACCACGCTCGGATGGGGATTGACACGAGCGCCCGATCTACTTCGTACCCCCGTCTGGAGACATTCCTCCGTGCGTGGGACCCACCCCCAGCGCGTCGAGTTCGTCCATGTTGGCCTTCACGCGTGGATCGTCGGGCGAGAGAGCGCGTGCTTTCTCGAGCGCCGAGCGAGCGTCGGCGCGTGTCTTCGGGTCGACCGCAAGAGCCGTCGCCAAGTTGATCCACGCGCTGACGAGCTTGGCATCGAGCCGGAGCGCCTCGCGATACTCGGCGATGGCACGATCCGCACGACCGGCCTGTTGCATTGCGAATCCGAGGTTGGAGTGAAAGCTGGCGCGCTGCGGTTCGATCCGAACGGCGCGCTCCAGTTCGGACACCGCTCGTTCGAGGTTCTGCGTTCCCAGCAGCGCGGTACCGAGATCCGAATGCGCCCGGGCCTCGCCCTCGTCGAGGGCGACTCGCGCCTCGTACTCCGCGATGGCCTCCTTGGTGCGCCCGGACATCATCAGCGCCGTTCCGAGATTGCCGTGTCGCGCCCCGTTCCCCGGATCCAGTTCCGTTGCGCGCGCGAGCTCGGAGACCGCCTCGCCCGCGTGACCAGTCGCCAGAAGGGCTACCCCCAGTTGCGAATGCGCTTCCGGCTCGGCGGGCACGAGCTGGGTCCCCTTTCGTAGCGCGTCGATGGCGGCCGGTGCATCGCCGAGCAAGAGCAGCGCGCGACCGAGTTCGACGAGGCCCGGCCCGAACGAAGGTGCGGCGTTCGTCGCCCGCGCCAGATCCCTCGCTGCAGCCTTGATCTCCGGGTTGCCCTTCGCCGCGGCGTAATCGAGCGGTACATCGACACGCGCGATGCGAACTCGGGCCAACCCGACGGAGGCCGCAACACTCCGCGGCGCTGCGGCGTGCGCCATCCCGTAGTGTTTTTGCGCCGCAGTCAGATCCCCGCGTTCGAATGCATCATCTCCCGCGGCGAGTTCGGCGTCTCCCGGATCGCCGGTACGAGTGCAAAGCGGGATCGTCGTCGGCCTCGGGG
>JALYHX010000068.1 GCA_030776305.1 Myxococcota bacterium | reverse complement strand
CGTCGTACACCGCACGGAGGCGTTTGGGTTCCCCTTCCAGCTCCTCTTCGAGAGTCGCGGCATCGCGCGGAGGATACCCCCCCGGTTTGTTTGGGAGGCCGTAAAACGCGGACCGATGTTCGTCGCTCCGACGACTATCCGTCGGCTTAGGCGCGGGGTCTCCACGGCACGTCGGGCACACCAGCAATCGCGTTCGCCTGCCGGGCAAGCGCGAAGAGAAGGTCGCTCAGGCGGTTGAGGTAAACGACGAGCTCGCGTCTGGGGACCGCGTCGTCAATCTCGAGCACCGCTCGCTCCGCCCTGCGGCAAACGGTGCGGGCGACGTGCAGAGCCGCTGCCTGCGGGGACCCGCCTGGAAGGACGAAGCTCTTGAGAGGCGAGCATGCTCCGTCGGCGTCGTCGATGGCACGTTCGAGACGAGCAATGTCGGCCTCGCCGAGGAGCGCCATTCCGAGCTTGTTCTCTCGGCCCGGCACGCACGCGAGCTCGGCTCCGAGCGTGAACAGATCCTCCTGCACGCGAGCGAGGACTTCGTCCATCGACCCGTCGAGCACCGTTGCCCGCCCGAGGCCAATGGCGGCGTTGGTCTCGTCGACGGTTCCGTAGGCCCCGACGCGCGTACTCGTCTTCGAAACACGGCCGCCACCGAACAGTCCCGTCGTGCCATCGTCACCGGTCTTCGTATAGAGCTTCATCGCAAGCGCCATCTTCGCGCGTGAACGTGAGGCCGTGCAATGCAGGCCGCGCGACTTTCGGCATGGCCGAGGAGGCCCATTTCGCGGGCGCTTCGCGGGACGTTCTTTTTTTCGCAACTCCCGCGGGGGTCGGCCGAATGGGGAGCAGAACGAGGCGAAGACGATGAAAACGGAAACGACAACGCTTGAAGACGTCAAGCGAGCGCTGGAGGAACAAGACCGTCACCTGGACGCCGCGTACCGCGCGGCAACGGACCCCCATCGCCATTCGGCGATGACCGTGTCCGCGGAGGCGATCGAGCACCTCCGGGACGTCTGCGAGCCGCGCTTGTCATTGAGGAAGCTGTCGAAACCATTCAGCGGCGTCCGCTGCTGACCACGAAAGGAAATGATCATGAACGTCAATGGAGTCAACGGCACGTCTACCGCCAACTATGGCGCTCCTACGTACATGTCGCCGGATGCGCTGCTCGCATATTGCCAAATGCAGCTCGGTGGCATCGATGGCGAGATTAAGACGCAAATGCATTCCCAAAAGTTGCAACTCGACCAGCGTAAGGCTGTGGAGAAGGTCCAGACCGTCCTCGAGAGCTTCGGTAGTCAAGGGCCACAGAACGATCAAATGAAGACATGTGTGACTGCATTCGAAGACTCCATCAACTCGCTTGCCAAGGGCGATCCGGTTCGGTCCGAGCTCCAGAGACAATGCGAAGCCATGAAACATGATTATAAGTACGACCCGGGAGGACAAACCACCTACGACGACCAGGGTACCCCCACCGGAACTTCGTCTCCCGCATCGGTAAAGCCAGAGAACGATGCATGGAAGGGAACCGTGGATGGCATCAGCACTTTAGCCGGTGACATCAAAAGCGGCGCCGAGATCCAAATGCTGCAGCTGCAAGACCTCGTCTCGCAGCGACAGCAGGCCGTCCAGCTCGTCTCCGGCATGATGAGCAAAGAGGACCAGACACTCGAGGGCCTCGCCAAGGCCATTGGGCAATAGGCGGTGATGTGATGGATCTCGCTCAATTTACCGCATCCCTCCGCAACCACCGTCCCCGCGCATCCCGGCCCGTCACCCTCGAGGCGATCTATGCGACGGCCCATTGGCTGCTCACTCGCGAGCGCTTCGCCGATGCAGCGAAGGTCTTTCGGGTGATGCTCCAGATCGCTCCTCGTGACGAACGCGCATGGCTCGGACTCGGTGAATGCCACGAGCGCGTCGAGCAACCCCGCATCGCCGCGGAGCTGTACGGCGCCGGGAGCGTCATCGCTGGTGGCGCCCAGAACTTGTCCGTTCGTTGTCTGATTGCAAGGGCACGCATGATGTCGAGACTCGGGCGGGGCGTCGAAGTCGACGGCATTCTAGATACGGCCGAACGGGCAGCCGTAGAGCAGGCAGACGAGCATCTCGTCGAGTTCGTCGCCTGTGAGCGCAGGAGGCTGTCATGAATGCGGTAAACCCGACAACTCCGATTGCCAACGCAACCACCAATACCCCGAGCACCACGCAAGCGACGTCCAGCGCGCCTTCGCTGCTGTCGGACCCCATGCTCGGCGCGCTCGCGGGTGCGGACCCGATGTCGATGCTTTACTTGTTCGAATCCAAGGATCAGCAGCTGAGCGTCCAAGCGGGGACAAGCAAAATCGCGGCTCTCCAGAGCGAGCGGCATCAGGCACTTCAGCAGGAGCAACAAGCGATTCAACAGGCCGCCGACGCAGCCAACCATCACAGCTTCTGGGACAGCCTGGGAAGTATCTGCGGTGAGGTCGCAAAGGTTGCCGCGGTCGTCGCGTCGATTGCCGCGGCGGTCGTCACGTGGGGCGCAGCAACACCAATCGCGGCGCTTGCAATCGCAGGGGCGGTGCTTTCGACGGCGGCCTTCGCAGACGGCGAACTTCACGTGATGCAATCGCTTGGAGTCAACGCGGAGACGGCCGGGTGGATCGACACGGGCATGGCCATTGGAGGCGCGGTCATGTCATGCGGCGCGGGCATGTTCGCCGGAGCCAATGTGGCATCGAGCACGGGGACCATACTGTCAAAGGCGAGCTCCGTGGTCGCCGCTGCCGGCGCAATTGGCAAGGGCGCCTCAACCGTCGTGGCGGGCAAGGCGCAGGCGCAGAGCGATTTGGCGGCCGCCGATGAGGTCGCCGCTCAGGCCCGGTCGAACCATGCGCAGCGCATCATCCAAACGATTATCGATGAAACTCAGACCTCGGACGAGGAATCGCGCCGGATCATGGGCACGATCTCGAACACCAAAACAATCCAAAGCGAAACCACGTTGGCTGCCGCCACCGCGGTGCGAGGGTGATGCGATGACCATGACAACGACGAACTACGGTATACAGGGATCGGTGACGGCCGCCGCGGGCAGTCCTGACGCTCAACCCACGGGCCATGACCTCCCGACGACGGCGCTTCTGCCGGAGCCCGCTCTGGCTGGACTCTGCGACGGTTCGATGGCGGCGCTCGCCATGTTGCTGACGAAGGCGGACCAGCAAGACCGCACAGAGTCGCGCCAGATCGAAGACACGGCCGATCAGGCAGCCAGCCGCGACGACAGCGATCGCGTCGCGCAATTGCAGGCAAAGGCCAGCGCTGACGAAAGCCAGGCTCTGGTCACCGGCATTGCAGGCATGGTCGGCGGCGCGTGCATGGCGGTCGGCGCATGCTTGCCGTCAGCGAGCGCCTTGAACCAAAATGTCGGTTGCGATGCGACTGTCAGTCACGGATTCGATTGGAATGGAGCGCTCAACACGGTGGGCAAGGAGTTGCCCGACGGTGGTCAAGTCGTCTCTGGCCAATATCGAGGCGCTGGCGATAGAGCAGAAGCCGACGCCGCGAAGTTCGAAGCACAGGCGCAGGCGGACATCCGCCGTTACGGGCAGGCGCACGAGGATGCTCAGGCCGCGAACGAGTCGATCCAGAAGGTCGAGCAGTTTCTCAACAACGTTCAGCAGACCGAAAACGCCACGCGGCTGACTGCGGCGACGTACCGCGCGTGAGTTGCGAGATGCGCCTGCCTCTTCGCTTCCCTCCGGTTCGCGCCGCTTCTCTCGTCGCGAAGTTCCTCTTTCTTCCGGTGCTCGTTGCATGCGTGCATCCGGCACCGCTCCCTGCCAAAGCGATCGCGCTCAATCGGGACGGCGCGGCCGCGATGGCGGCCGGGGACCTCGAGAAGGCCGAGGCGCGTGTCGCGCTCGCCCTGGAATACAATCCACGTTTCACCGAGGCATGGGTCAACCTCGGCATCATCGAGATGGACCGGGGCAACTTCCAGCGTGCGCTACGCGACTTCGTCAAGGCGCGCGACCTGAATCCAGACTTGCCTGCTCCACATCACGCACTCGGTTTGCTCGCAGACCGAGAGGGCCACATCACAGAAGCCGAAAAATACTATAGAGCCGCCCTCAAAGTGGACCCGGGGTTCGCGCCCGCCCGTATCAACTTGGCGCGCCGACTCTTCGAGGAAGGGCTACTCGAAGAGGCACGCGAGCAATTCCTTCGCGTGACCCAGGTCGCACCGGAGTTCGTCGACGGATGGACGGGTCTCTGCGAGACACTGCTCCGTCTTCGACGAAGCGACGAAGCCGAAGAAGTGCTCGCGCACGCACACGAGCACTTCGGCGCGCACCCGAACGTGGCGCTTCTCGACGCACGTTTTCTGCTGCGTCGAAGCGCATTCGCCGACGCAGCGGAGCGTCTCGCTCCGTTGTGCGCTCTACCGGATCGCCATCAGGCTTCGGCGGCTCTCTCTTGGCTCGCGATCGCGCGGCTGGGCGAAGGCGACGTCCAAGCCGCGAGCGAGGCCGCCGAGCGCGCCCGGTCCCTCGATCCGGACGACGCCGTCGCTCGCTACGCCCTGCAAATGGTACGCGCGAACGCCGCGCGTTGAAGGCGCACCCCGTCCCCGGTGACGGTTGAATGACAAATGAACAGGAGGACCAACATGGACAATCGAATTGCAAACGCATCACGGCCCGACCTCGTCATGACCGAAAGCATGGCCCGTCCGACTCCAACTCCAGCCCGAGTCAGCTTCAGCCAGGTCCTTGCCGCGGGCATGAACGGCATCGTCCAAGGAGCGGAGCTCGTCGCGAGCAAGCTGCCCGGCTCGCCCATGACGGCCGCCGCGGTCCGAAGTGGAATGGCGACGATGTCTTCGCCCATCGCCGCTTTGGGGGGACTCAGTGTGAACGCTCAAGCAGAGGGGCCCGTCGGCGTCGGCTCGCTCGGGAGCATTGGCGCCCCCGGTGCCGGTATCGCTGCCACAGCCGACCCCAGCGGCAGCATCGATTCCACTCTTCAGCAGTCGGCGCAAATGAACCTCTACTACCTCCAAATCCAACAGGAGGTCGACGCGCAGAACCGAACGTTCACGACGCTCTCGAATGTTCTCAAGACGGAACATGACAGCGCCAAGAGCGCCATTTCCAACATCCATTCCTGAGGCGACCCCCCACCATGCGCGTCTCCACGAGTGATCCCTCGGTGCATTTGCCCACGGGCATCGATCCCGCTTCACCGCAAAAGTCGCTGTCGATCCGCGATGCAGGCCCCTCCTTCAGCCAGGTGCTCCGCGGCTTGGGGCGCGAAATCAATGGCGGCGAAGCCACCATGCGCGCCGCGCTCGGGTCGATGGGCTCGATCGGCGCAGGCAGCGACCTCGGACCTGCACAGTTGATTGCGCTACAAGCCGGCGTCTACCGCTACAGCGAAGCCATCGAGCTCACTTCGCGCCTGGTCGATCGTGCGACCAGTGGCGTCAAGACGATCGTACAAGGCGGCGGGCAGTGACCCAAGCGGTGGGGCCGATCGCGGCGTACGTGCAGAAGGCCACGGCACCTCAGGTCACTCCAGTTGCACCGCTCTCTGGAGCGCTTGCACTCGACTTTCGAAGCCTCCTTCACGCCCCACCGCGCGGCACGCTCCAGGCTTCGCCCGAGTCGTCGGAGCGGCGTATCGGATACGGCAGCGCATACAACCACCCATCCGTCGCGTCGCGCAAACACAGCGAGGGCTCGCCCTCGCCCTCCGCGACGACGGCGCTGAACTCTCATGCCAAGGACCCGGACCCAGACGACGCGCTGGACCCCATTCACCGCCATCACGCAGCGTTTGCCCCGCTCGAGTCGTTGTCCGGTCAGGTGGTCAGCCCGGCGGCTCATTCTGCGTCGTTCACGTTGCCGCAAGCAGACACGACGTCGAACGTTCGAGCTGCGACCTCCCTCGAGGATCTCCTTCCGGCGCTCGTCCGGAGGATCGCGTGGTCAGGCGATCGCCACCGGGGAAGCGTGCGGCTCGAGCTCGGGGCCGGAGAACTCGCGGGCGCGACATTGCTCGTGCACGCGGAAAACGGTCAAGTGCGCGTTCATCTGGACGTGCCGCCGGGCACGGACGCTGCCCGCTGGCATCAACGGATCTGCGATCGACTGGCGTCGCGAGGCGTACAGGCGGCCGTGGAGGTCACGTGAAGCGCGCCGTGGCGCTGCGCTATCAGGACAGCGACGAAGCACCTGTCGTCGTGTCGGTCGGCGAGGGTGACCTGGCCGCCAGGATCGAACGGGCGGCGCTCGAGTATGCGGTTCCCATCGTGCGGGATGTGCCGCTTGCCGATGCGCTTGCGGTGCTGCAGGTGGGCGAGCCCATTCCAGAAGCTCTGTACGAAGCGGTCGCCGCCATCCTGAGCGAACTGGCAACGTCATAGCCGCGCATACGGACGTCCGTTCTCGTGGGCCTCCTGCGCGCGAGTTCGGCGGAGGCGTCACTTTTCGCGCAACTCGCTCTACCCGGGGCCGATGGGCTGACAACGCGGAGGACATCCATTGCTGCTCATCCGGTGGCTCACGGCTTACGTGTGGATCGCGGCGGTCATCTGCACCGCGCCCGACCTGCGCGCCGACGACGTTCCGACGTTCGCGGATCGTCCGGACGATGAAATACGTGACAGCGATCGCAACTTCGGATTCCTGCTCAACCCGCTGGCGATCGCGCTCGGCGTCTACGGTGGGGAGGCCGACTTCGTCATCGGTAGATACGCCGCGCTCGCCGTGGAAGCGGACTTGTACCGTCGCAACGACGGCACCGGCATCGCGTTGGGGGCGGGGTTACTCGTGTATCCATTGGGGAGCGCTCTTCACCAGCTGTACGTCGAGCCTCGCGTGGTCTACGCGCGCCCCTGGAGCGAGACGTTTCCCCAGATGGATTGGGGCAGCGATGCGGTCGGTCTCGGAGCAACCGCCGGATGGCAATGGACATGGGACTACGGATTCTCGGTACGCCTCGGCGGTGGTGCGCTGTATTTCATCGGCGACTCACGGTCGAATTCCGCGGTCCGTGTGGGTATGCAGCTCGTTTTGGACGGCTCGATGGGGTGGTCCTTTTGACGCTGGCGCAGCCGGATTGTCGTACGAGCGCTCGGCGGCGAGGTCCATGAATGCCCCGCTGATGCAAATACGGTCACGGGTTCTTATCCATTACGGAGCGGTCTGTCCCGGGCGAGGGACGCGCCTGGTGGGCGCCAGTTTGATACTCCTCCCCGTGTCTTCATGGTCGCCTTCAGCGTCGAACACAGCCTGTCCGTTCGCCGTGGCGTAAGCGAGCGCGGGAGGAGCCGCCAGCGGCGATCCTTTCGCATCGCGCCAAATGCTCGGCGCATAGTAGGGGTGTCCATCGTACGCTCGGACGACGACCCATGGAGAATACAGCGCTCCCGGTGGCGATGTGACCCAACGCCCCAGCAGCCAGTACCAGCGTCCTCGCCGCAGTATCCATTCCCCGTCGACCCAAGCGTCTGCCTTTGTCGGCTTGTCCGGGATGCGCTCGATGCGCCCAGGAGGTGGCACCGACTCAACCGCCGTGAGCGCGGTCGTTGCTTGGGGCGTGTATGGCGGATGCTGCACCGACGCATCGCAAGCGCCGAATGGAGAAAAGCAAAGCATGCCCAGCGATTTCCGAAACACGCCGTCCACGCTCATCGTCGACGCAAGAATAGGGCCGGTTCGATTCGGAGTAGCACCGTGTTGTTGCGTTATGCCGCTGCAACGCGGATTCGCTGCCATCGCCCTCCTCGTGGCGTTCATTGCGACCTCGGCCGCGTGCAGCAGGATCCCACCGGGTCAATCGGCTGTCGATTCGGTGCGCATTCTGCATACGAAAGCGGTCTCAGCCAGCGAGATCGAAGAGAAGATTGCGACGGAGGCATCGGCGAAGTTTCTCTTTCTGTTCGAGGGCGTTGCTTATGACTACGAGATCTACGACGAAGCGGTCCTTCAGCGAGACATGGCTCGCATCGAGAGATTTTACCGGTCGAAGGGCTTCTTCGATGCACACGCCCGCGTTGCGCATGTCTTCC
>JALYHX010000067.1 GCA_030776305.1 Myxococcota bacterium | reverse complement strand
AAGCTGCGTGCTCTGCTTGCCGGCCGCATGTTGACAATTGCGCACATTCGCGGTAGCCCGGCGCAGGAGCGAACGGTTATTCTCCTGCAGCAAGTGCTTCGCTCAGCGGGCGTTGCTTCCGAGCTCCGCGGCTTTCCGCCAGTCCTCTACCAGACGGCGGAAGGCCCGCTTCGCAGCGGGAAATTCGATGTAGCAATCGCCGGGCTCGTGTACGGCGATGCGCACGATCTAGCTGCTGATTGGACGTGCGGTGCACGGCCACCCAACGGCGCAAACTTTTCGCGGTGGTGCGATGAACGATTTGATGCCGCTGCCGGCCGCGGTGACGTCCCGACCATGCAACGCAGGGTGTACGATACGATGGCTTGCATACCGCTGACCCGTGCTTACGAACTCCTTGGCATCGGACCCAAAGTAGCTGGATTCGTAGCCCCCGACTTGCTCGTGCCGGCCACGTATAGATGCGTCGATTGGGGACTTGCCATACCTTCCACGAGTTTTCGGAGGCCGTCGGGAGGGCTTGTGTCGATTTCTCGATGCAATACCGAGGCATAGCGGCGGTATTCGAGCACCGCGGCAGCGCGGTCGCCGGCTTCGATCATCGACCGAATCGCGATCTCAGCAGCGGCTTCGTCAAGCGGGTCCTCGTGCACCAGCTCGGTCGCAAGGTCGATCGCGCGTTCGTAGCGCTTTCGGCGGAGCGCATCGCGAGCGAGGATCAGCGTCAAGCTTCGTGCGAGGTCGATCAGCCGCCGTTCCGCTTCACCGAACCACTCCCACTCCAGCACGAATGCCGGCCGGCCGTCGAGTGCCCGCTGGCGAAGGCGCTCCAAACGGTCCCGCGTATCGTCCCCGAGCTCCGATTTGCGTTGCACACTGCGGACCTCCGCCTCGATGCGCGGGAGTTCGACGTCGACGCTATCGCCTAAGAAATAGCGGCCTCCGGCGTATTGGACGACCTTTGCCGTCCCAATGCGCCGACGAACCCGGTGCACATTTACCTTGAGCGTGTTGCCGGCAGCGGTGGCATCCGTGCCGGGGTAAAGGTCCTCCGCCAACAATTCGCGCTGGATACCGCGTTCGTGAAGGGACAGCGCAAGGATGACGGCGAGCTCGGCTCGCGAGAGTGCGACCGGCATACCGTTGGCGAATACCCTGCCCGAGAGAAGGTCCACCCGTACCGGGGCGTCGAGCCTTGCGTCGCGCAGTGAGAGCCGGGCGCCGCGCAGATGTCGGAGGACGGCAACGTCGCGAGACGTTTCCGCGATCAGAATCGCGTCGTGGAGAAGCTCGGCGAGGCGTTCGGTCCGTTCGATCATCGCATCCATAGCGTATCGTTGATGCGCTCGTCCGGCGATGGTGGAAATCCCGTATGCCGCGCCACCCGCCGGGACGCATGCCACTGAAACCGGATTGTTACCGGGACGTGCTAGGCTCTCCCCCGAACTCACCCGGAGGAAGAGATGCGCGACTGGCCAGACCCCTATATCGGCCCTACCAGCAACGCAGAAAAGGATCCATCGGCCCTGCTGAGCCCAGCGGCACCGGCGTGGCGGACGACCCCTACTCTCGTAGCGGGTATGATTCTCGCGGAGACACTCCTGGAGCTACTCAGCCCTCCCGCACCCCCGCCGACGTATTTGCGCGACCGGTATCTCCTACTCGTACACGAGGCGAAAACGCACCCGAACGTCGACTTCACCGACGAGTATCGCAAACTGATCGAAGAGGCCACCGACGCGTACGTTAGCAAGAGCGGCCGGACGGAAGTCAGGCGCGTCCCGAGTGCCCTTGCCGCGGTACCACAAAAAGCGCTCTTTGACTATTCCGCCTTCAACGCGAACGACTTTGCGAATGTTCACAGGGTTGCTTGGCTTCTCTTAGGCCGTGCTCTGACGAGTCTCACCAACTTGAACCCGCATGGCGATTGGGGCGACCCACCGCCAAACGGCTCAGCGCATCCCCAGCCCGGTGAGCGCGCGCAAGCACTCGGTGATGTGGAGATCATGAATTACCACTACGTTCCGAACCTCACGGGCTTTTACGCTGTCTCCGGCAGTGATGTAGGGACACCCAATGCCGGCACATGATGAAGGGCAAATGGAGATAGGCGCGATGACGCTGGACCCGTGGCCCGATCCGTATACAGATACCGGCGACGCGAGCAGACCTTCGCTCACACGCGCGGAGTGTATCCAGCTTGGGTCTGCGCTGGCGTACAAGCTTGTTTGGGACAAGCTCGGTCTCAAAGCGGAGTTCACCAGATTTTACTTGCGGATCGTCAAAGACTACTATCGCAATCAGCGCGAAAGCCAGCTAGACAACTATCTCGCGATGATCACGACGGCGAAGGAAGCGGTCGGTCTCACTATTGACCTCTCCCACTTCAATGAACACGATTTCGCGAACGTGCAGCGAGCGGCTTGGCTGACGATCGTACGAGCGATCACGAGGCTGGTCGCGCTGAACCCATTTGATCCGGATTTCAAAGAAACGAACCCCTGGCTCAATCCTGCCGGCCATCCGTCGGTGCCCGAAGTGAGCGCTGAAAGGAATCCGCATTTATTTTTCGGAGTACCGAATCCGACCGGATGGTTCGCATTGACGAGTAGAGACTTCGACCTATATTGGGGGGTGCTGCCGCTTCCCCACCCGACCCGGCGGCACAGTTCGGCTTCTTAAAGCGGCCTTGAAGGCTTCGATGCCGACGACGCCGCACCGGACCGCCATGACCACCGAGATCAACGGCACGCTTCGCCGCACCGCGCTCTACGATGCACACCTAGCGCTCGGGGCGCGGATCGTGCCGTTCGGCGGGTTCGAGATGCCGGTGCAGTACACGAGCATTCTCAAGGAGCACGAGGCGGTCCGCAAGCGAGCAGGCCTGTTCGATCTCTCGCACATGGCGCAGTTCGACCTGCGCGGCTCCGACGTCGGCACCTGGGCCGAGTCGCTGACCGTCAACAAGGTCGCCAACATGAAGCCCGGTCAGGCGCGCTACAACATTTTCACCAACGAGCACGGCGGCGCGCACGACGACGTCAT
>JALYHX010000066.1 GCA_030776305.1 Myxococcota bacterium | reverse complement strand
CAGACCACGCCCTGCTATGCGAGTAATTGCCCCAAGGAAGACCCGACGGCTCGGCATAACTGAAGCACGCGCCAACGCTGAAGTCTGCGAGCGTGAGTTCATCACCCACCAGCCACTTGCGGCTTTCGAGCTGCGCGTTGAGTATGGGCGCGAACGTGTGCCACTCCTTCTCGCCCACCGCGAGGGCCACGGGATCCGGCTCCTGCTTCATGAAGATTTTCTTGAACAGATTTTCGAATGCATACGCGCCGGTTCCTTTCGAGAGGTGCGCCGCCTCCCAAAACTGCCACCGTGCGATGTCGGCCTGGCGTTTCGGGTCGTTCGGCCAGAGCGTGTTGCCGGGTTTCTTGGACGCCACGTATTGCATGATCGCGCGGCTCTCCCACAGGCGGAGATCACCATCGACGAGCGTAGGTACCTTCCCGTTCGGATTGAGCGCCAGGTAGTCGGGCTTCTTGAGATCGGCCATCTGCGACTCGATGACTTCGATGTCGAGGCCGAGGTGCTTGATGGTTGCGTTCACGCGTCGGCAGTTGTTCGAAGCGTGCATGCTGTAGAGCTTCATTGGGACACTCCTTGGGGTTGTGCCCGAGTCAGCCACATCTGGAATCGCTTGGGAAGTGCCGTGCTAAAGTCGCCGACGTGATCCCGACGGACGCCCCCGGCCGCCCCCTCGGCGAGGTGTTCATCCGTTACATCGGCGTTCGCAAAAGCTTCGGCCCGAAGACGCTCTTCACCCAGCTCAACCTCGACATCCGTCGCGGTGAAACGCTCACGGTCATGGGCGCCTCGGGCGGCGGCAAGAGCGTCATGCTCAAGATGCTCATCGGGCTGCTGACCGCGGACGGCGGCGAGATCCTCTTCGACGGCAGCGACGTCACCAAGATGAACGACCGCGAGCTCACCGAGGTTCGACGGCGCATCGCGTATCTCTTCCAGGGGGCTGCCTTGTTCGACTCGCTGAGCGTCGGAGAGAACGTCGCCTACGGATTGCGCGAGCAGTTCTGGAACAAGATGACCAACGACGAAATCGACGCCCGCGTCGAGCAAGCCCTGGGGCTCGTTGGATTGCCGGGCATTGAAGCCATGCGTCCGAGCGACCTTTCCGGCGGGATGAAGAAGCGCGTCGGCCTCGCGCGCACGTTGGCCCTGCAACCCGAGGTGATCCTTTACGACGAGCCGACGACGGGGCTCGACCCCATCAACACGGCGCGGATCAACCACCTCATCCGGGGGATCCAGCGCGCTCTCAAGCTGACGAGCATCGTCGTGACGCACGACATGGGGACCGCATTCACGGTGTCCGATCGGCTCGCGATGATCGGCAAGGGGCGCATCTTGCTCGTGGGCTCGAAGGAAGACTTCAAGAATACCAACAACCCGACCGTGAGAAACTTCATCGAAGGCCACGCGCCCGAAACCGAGGACGTCGCATCGCTGCTGGCGTCGTCGTAAAGTGTCTTTTGCCCCATTTTTTCGCACGCGCCGGGAGGACTCGTGACACGACAGATCAAGGTCGGCCTCTTTGTCATTCTGGGGCTCGTGCTCACGATGGTCGCTGTCTTCCTGATCGGTGATACGCACGGCCTCTGGCAGTCGAAGGTGAACTATCGCACGGCATTCCAAGACGTTGCCGGCCTCAAGCCCGGCGCTCCCGTGCGCATGGGAGGCCTCGACATTGGCGTCGTGACCAGGGTCGATCACAGCCCGAACCCGGGAGACGCGCGCGTCTTCGTCTCGCTCTCGATTTCCAAGAAGGAGACCGCGCGAATCCGTTCGGACACGGTCGCCCAGGTGGCCAACAAGGGATTGCTCGGTGACAAGATGATCGCGCTGACGGTCGGTTCCCCGGACGCCGCGGAGCTCGACCCCCAGCAGCTCATCCCCTCGGAGGAGCCCAGCGACATGTTCTCAGCGGCCAACAAGATCGCAGCTGCAACCGAGCAGGTGATCCATCAACTCGGGCCGCTCGCACGGGCCTTGGGGGACCCCACACTCGCCGCGGACGTCAAAGGCTCGGTCGCCGCCATGCATACGCTGCTCGACGCGACGGTGCACGGCGACGGGACCGTGCACAGGCTCTTCTTCGATCACAGCGAGGCGGACCAGCTCGCTCATCTGCTCGCTCGTCTCGACGGCGCGTCGTCCCGCCTCGATGGCATTCTTGCGGACACGCAGGACGTCGTGACCCACGTACGCCAGGGCCCCGGGATCGCCCACGCGCTGGTCTACGACGGTGACATCTCCAGGAACGCCGCGGGCACGATGGCCGAGGTGCACGACGACTTGCGCCAGATCCGCGAAGGAAATGGCTTGGCGCACTCGCTGCTCTTCGGCGACAGCTCGTCTCAGCGCGTGAACGCCAACCTGAACGCGATGAGCGACGACTTGCGCACCATCGTGGGCGACCTCCGGCATGGAAAGGGCACGCTCGGCGCGCTCCTCGTCGACCCGACGATCTACGAGGACATCAAGAGCATCGTCGGCAACGTCGAGCGAAACGAGGTACTTCGCTCACTCGTGCGATATTCCATCAAGGCCGACGAGGCGCACGCAGCGCCGCGCGCACCCGTGCCACGATAGAGCGTTTTCACACGAGTGGACCGCGCGTACTCCAAGAAACCCGGCATCCACGCCCCCATTGCCGGATCACCAGGCGAACGCCGTCGTCCTGTGACCCCCGGGGGGGTTCGGATTCGGCCACCAC
>JALYHX010000065.1 GCA_030776305.1 Myxococcota bacterium | reverse complement strand
GTCCTCGGCGACCTGCTCATCCGCTCGGGCCGTCGAGCCGACGCCGAGCCGATCCTCCTCAAGTTCGCCGACGAGTACGGGAACGATCAAATCACGTCGAGTGATGCCGAAAGCCTCGCGATGGTGGGACGCGCCATGCACCTCTCGCGACACGTGAAGGATGCCAATCGCGCGTACAACGAAAGCGAGCGCGCCGAGATGCGGATCTCCGGTGCGTCGTCGCATGGAGCCACCACATCGGGAGACGCCGTCCACGGGAGCCAGAGCGTCGAGACGTTGCTGTGGCGGGCCGACTTGTATTTCGACAATTACGACCCTGGACACGCCGAAGGTTTGCTCGAAGAGGCCCTCGCGATTGCGCCGCATCGCGCCGATGCCATGGTGATGCTCGCGCGTGTCAAACTCGAAGAGGCGTTCGATTTCGACGCCGCCGAGAAGCTCCTGCGTGATGCGTTGGCGGTCAATCCCCACCACGCGGGAGCCCATGCCGTGCGCGCCGGCATTGCTCTGCGCGACATGAACATCGACGCCGCGCACGCCGCCATCGATGCGGGTCTCGCCGTCGACCCGAATGATCTCGAGCTCCTCAGCCTTCGCGCTGCGACGCGGCTGCTCTCCGACGACAAGGGAGGGTTCGATGCCGCGAAGCGAGCGCTGTTCGCGCGCAACAAGGAGTTCTCACGTGGCTTCGGGATCATCGGCGAGTACGCCGAGTGGGAGCACCGATACGACGACGTCATCGCGATGATGAAAGAAGCGGTGGCGCTCGATCCCCACGACCGCAAGGCCTGGGCACAGCTCGGACTCATGGAGACCCGCGCGGGCAAGGAGGCGGACGGCGTGAAGTCCCTCGAGGAGGCGTGGAGGGGGGATCACTTCAACGTGCGAGTCTACAACACGCTCGAGATGCTCTACGGGCAGTGGATTCCTCAGCAGTACGACGACGCGCAGGAGGGAGTCTTCAGGCTCAGATACCCGAAGGACGAGCGCGCGCTCCTCGAGCGCTATGTGCCACGGATGCTGGGTGAAGCGTGGGGGGCCATGAAGGCGCACTACATGTTCGCGCCGACGACCCCGGTCGCCGTCGAGATGTACCGACAACGCCAGCACTTCAGTGTCCGGACGAGCGGGCTGCCGAACATCGGAATCGAGGGGGTTTGCTTCGGGCACGTCGTGGCGGCGATGAGTCCGAACAGCGAGCCCTTCAACTGGGGCAACGTCCTGTGGCACGAGCTGGCTCACGTCTTCGCGATTCAGCTCTCGAACAACCACGTGCCGCGCTGGTTTACCGAAGGACTGTCCGAATACGAGACGATGATTCGGCGACCCGAGTGGCAGCGCGAGCTCGATCCCGAGCTTTACTTGGCACTCAAGAGGAACGCCCTCCCCGGCGCCCTCGACATGAACCGCGCCTTCACGCATGCCGAGGGGGACCTCGACGTCACCGTCGCCTACTACGCGGCGAGCCAGATGGTCGCGTTCACGGCCGAGCAGCTCGGTTTTGCCAAGATCACTCGTGCCCTCGAGCTCTGGGGTGACGGCAAGCGCACCGCGGACGTGATTCGCGAAGCCTTCGGGGTCTCGCCGGAGGAGTACGATGCGCGCTTCCATGCGTGGGCACTGGCTCGCCTCGCACGATACGCACAGCAGTACATGATGGACGTCCGATCGGAGTCGGTCGACGAAGCGCGAGCGGGTGCACTGGCAGAGCCGCAGAGCGCTCGACCCCATGTTGCGCTCGCGGTCGCGTTGCTGCGTGCCCACAAGGGTGAGGACGCAACGCGGGAGATCGACGAAGCGCTTCGACTTGCGCCAGGTGACAAGGATGCACACTTCGTCGCCGCGAAATTGGCGGCATTGAACAAGGATACCGCGAAACAGCAGAGCCATCTCAACGCCATCAAGACATCGGGGGGCGACGGCTACACGGTCGAGATGGCGCTGGCCGAAGCCGCGAAAGATGGCCACGACGCATTGGCGCAGCGCACGTCGCTCGAGGCGGCGCACCGGTATGATCCGTCACAAGCGGAGCCCCTTCGCGGGCTGTACGACCTCGCCAGTGCGGACAAGCGAGAGGCCGACGCACTCGCGGCTCTCCGAGAGATCGCGCGCCTCGATCAACACGATCGTCGGACTTACAAGCTGCTGCTCGAAAAGCTCGTCATGTCAGGGCGCTGGGACGAGGCGAAACGCGTCGGCGAAGCGGCACTGTACGTGGACATTTCGAGCCCCGCAACGCACGTTGGATACGGTCGCGCCCTCTCCGCGACGGGAGATCACCGATCCGCGTCGTTCGAGTTCGAGAGCGCGCTGCTTTGCGACGCGAAGCCGCCGGAAAAGGCAATCGCACATGCGCTGCTCGCGCGGGAGCGGCTGGCACTCGGGGACCTGGCAGGAGCCCGGCTGCACCGGGATCAAGCGCTCAAGCTCGATCCGGACAGCACCGAGGCGCGCGCACTGAAACTCTAGTTTCGTCGCAGGTACATCACGCACGGGCGGATTGCGCTGGCAGCTACGAAGCAGTTGGGGCAGAGGCGCATTCGGGAGGCTGGTCCAATCATTCTGTCTAGCGCACTACGCCAACGTGAAGCCTGATCGGGGCCCTTTAGGCGTCCTCGTCGAGCTCCACTTTGTCGGTCTCAGACACGCCCATGACGTTGACCGTGTCGCCGACCACATACAGCGGACGACGCTTCACCTCTTCGTAGATGCGACCCACGTACTCGCCG
>JALYHX010000064.1 GCA_030776305.1 Myxococcota bacterium | reverse complement strand
GCTGAATCTCGGTGACATCGACGGTGCCGAAGAAGCCTATCGCGCCGGAGCGGCTTCGGACCCGACGCGGGCGGAGAACTGGCTCGGCCTCGCAACGGCGGCGGTCATGCGCGGCCAACCGCAGGCGGCACTCGACGCGTACAACGAGGTGCTTGCGCGTCGGCCTCGGTTCGCTCCAGCGGAGCTCGGCCGCGCATGGGCTCTCGGAAAGCTCGGGCGAGCGGACGATGCGATGCACGCCCTGGATCGCGCTGCGGAGCTTGGCGCGGCAGCGAACAACGTCGCGCGCCAACGCGCGATGCTCATCGCGCCGACCGGCTCAGGGCGAACCGACAAATCGGGCATTGGGGCCGTCCCGGGGCAGTAGGCAGACGTGCGCACGCCAAGGCTCGAGTCGGCGGGCCTGTGCGGCCAAGCCATGCTCGGCCATACTCTCGGGGGATGTCCATCGACGGCAACGCGCTCCTCCTTTCAATGGCGATTGGGAGCGTTGGGCTCGCGTGCTTCGTCTACGGCAAGCGCCAGGGACGATTTCCCCAGATGATTGCCGGCACGATCCTCATGATCTACCCGTATTTCGTCCCCAATCTGTTCGCCATGGCGGCCACGGCCGTCGCAGTGGTCGGCCTCCTCTGGGTCGCCGTACGACTGGGTGCCTGAGGGGCGCTCACACGATTCATTCACAAATTGAAAGGAGCCTGGATGGTTTTCGTCGAGCCCAAGCGAGGCCGTCGGCGGCGATGAGGAGCCGCACTCACGTGCGGTGACGATTCCCGACGGCGGCATCGCGCCGGGATCGGCGAAAAACACCAGGCTCCGCGTATGCCATGCAGCTCTCCACCCGCGCCGGGAGCAATTTTTCTCGCCCGCCCAGGAACGACAGCTCGACCACGAATGCGTAACCCAGCACGTACGCGCCCTGGCCATTCACCAGATCCGCGGCGGCGCGGGCCGTTCCCCCCGTCGCAAGTACGTCGTCGACCACGAGGACACGCGCCTCTTCCCGGAGGCTGCCCTTGTGCATCTCCAGCGCGTCGCGACTGTACTCGGTGACGATCTCCACACGGTCCACCGCAGCGGGCAGCTTTCCTGGCTTGCGTACCGGGACGAAGCTCGCGTTGAGACGCGCGGCGAGTGCTCCGCCAAAGATGAATCCGCGCGCTTCGATGCCGACGATCGCGTCGATGTGCTCCCCGATGAAGCACTCGGCGATCCCGTCGAGCACGATGTGGAGCGCGAGAGGACTGGCGAGAAGAGGAGTGATGTCTTTGAAGACGATGCCGGGCTTCGGGAAGTCCGGCACGTCACGAATGAGCGAGCGGCAGTAGTCGAAGGTCGACATCGGCCGCATGACCCTCGGCTGCGTGGAGGTCGTGTGCCGGCCTTGGGCTCGCTGAGGCGGCGCGTTCGTGCCGCGCGCGACCGCACGCTTCTTCGCCTGTGGTTTCTTTGCCGGCGGTCTCGGTGTACCCGCGCGTTTGGCCGAAGTTCGATTGGTCGCCGCCATCGTCGTCCTCTTTCACACCCCTGGGTCGTCCACGCGTTGCGCAAGGTCCGTCGCGAGGTGCCGATCCGCGATGCAGGTCAAATCGAGCACGAGGGGCGTGACCGATGCCACCCCGTCGTCGTACGCATCGGTGTCGGTCCCCGCATCGCGTTCGTGGCGGACTCCTGGCCCCCCGAGCCAAAGGTACTCACGACCGCGGGGGTCGTGCCGGAAGTCGACCACTTCTTCGTAGATTCGCGCGCCAAGGCGCGTGGCGCGCACCTGTCCGTTCCAATCCGGGGGCACGTTCAAGTTGAGCAGCGGTGGACGCGCATGCGTTCGACGGGCGAGCTCCACGGCCAGGCGTGAGCAAAGCGCAGCCGCCGCCTTCAGATCGACCGAGGGGTGAGCGCTCGCCGCCACTGCGGGAATTCCGCGCAGCGCCCCCTCACGCGCGGCGGCGATGGTCCCTGAATAAAAGGCGTCCTGACCGAGGTTCATCCCGTGGTTGATCCCAGCCACGACGACGTCGGGCCGGCGGGGAAGAACGCGCGTACCCGAATGAAGCGCAACGTAGACGCAGTCGGCCGGGGTGCCGTCGAGCGCGAACACCCCCGGCTCGACGGTGCGCAGGCGCAGCGGCCGCGCCAGGCTCAGCGCGTGGCTGGACGCGCTCTGTTCCCCCTCTGGAGCCAGGACCACCACCTCGGCGACAGCGGCGAGCGCATCGCGCATCGCGTGAATGCCGGCGCTTGCGTGCCCATCGTCGTTGGAGAGCAGAACGAGGAGGGGCAACGCCATGGAGCGAGTGCCGTGCATACGCCACACACGGATGTACCGCCAAGGTTTTGGGTCCGGCGCGGGCCCCCCGAGAGGATGTAGGCTCGCTCGCCCGTGAAGATTCACCAAGAGCACATCGAGGAGAGTGGCCCTCCTGCCGGCTCGGCTGCACGAGAACCGACTGCTGGGCAGGCGCGTGACACGTACGAACGCGGGCGCGAGGCGCGCGCGGGTGAGGTGGCGTCTTTGGACGCGCGCGCGAACTTCATTGCCACCGCCCGTCTATCGCTCGCCGGCGTCGCGCTCGTGCTGGTCGGAGGCATCGTTTGGGCGCGGCTCGGCGCGTGGGCGTGGATGGCCCTCGGCGCGATCGCCATCGCGTTCGTCCTCCTCGTTTTCGTCCATGCGCGCGTCCACCAAGCGAGGGAGCGTGCCGCCGCGGGGCTGCGCTTCCACGAACGGGGCCTCGCTCGCCTCGCGCACGATTGGGATCACCTGCCGATGACAAGCGCGCGCTTCGGGTCCCGGGACCACCCGTTCACCGCGGATCTCGATGTCTTTGGCCGCGCATCGCTGATGCAACTCGTCGACGTGACCGAGACGCGCTTCGGCGAAGAGCGCCTGGCAAGTCTTCTGTCGCTCGAATCGCCCGGTGCATGGCCCGATGACGTCATGGCGAGGCAGCTGGCGGTCCGCGATCTCGCCGCGCGCTTCATCTTTCGTGAGGCGCTATCCACGGCCGGCGGCGTCCTCGCCGACGAGAAGCCCGATCCGAGCCCGATCCTCCGTTGGGCAGAGGCCCACGGACGACTCGCCCAGCTGATGGGGTGGCTCTCATGGGGGTTGCCCGCGATCGCGCTGGGCGCGATGGCGTTCGGTCCGGCGCTGCACGTGCGCGCTGGCATCGTGACGGCCCTGGTGATCGCCGAGCTTGCGCTGGGGATTGCGATCGGCGCGCGTCTCACGCCGATGCTCGAGGCCGTCTCCGCGCGCGAATCGGCCGTTACGAGATGGCGGGCGATGATCACGGCCGTCGAGGGAGAGGCGTTCGAAGCGCCACTGCTCATTCGGCTTCGCGAGGGACTCGTACAAAAACGCCGTAGGGCGAGCGAGGAGCTCGCTTCCCTCGAGCGAATCGTCGGCTTCGTCGACGCACGCCGCAACGAGGTGTTCCGATTCTTCATTGGTCCCCTTCTCATGTGGGACGTGCACTGCGCAGCCGCGCTCTTGCGATGGCGCGCGCAATCCGGCGATCGCGTGCGCGGCTGGCTGGACGCGCTCGGTGAAGTCGAGGCGCTCGCGAGTCTTGCTGCATTCGCCTTCGATCACGCGGATTTCGCATGGCCCGAGCCGGCCAAGGAACCGAGACTCGAGGCGAGCGCCCTCGCCCACCCGCTCATCCCCGCGGACAAGCGTGTCGGCAACGACGTACGCCTGCCGAGCGGGGGCCGCGCGCTCATCGTGACGGGGTCGAACATGTCCGGCAAGAGCACGCTCCTCCGGGCGATCGGCGCCAACGCGGTGCTTGCATTCGCGGGCGCTCCCGTGTGTGCGCGCTCTCTCTTGATCGGGCCGGCGCGCGTCGCGACGAGTATGCGCATCGAAGATTCTCTCGAGCAGGGCGTGTCGCACTTCTACGGAGAGCTACAGCGCCTGAAGCATGTGCTCGACCTTGCACGTGGCGCGGACGGCGGAGCGGTTCTCTTTCTCTTGGACGAAATCCTGCACGGCACCAACTCGCGCGAACGAGTCATCGGCGCGCGCGCCGTCGTCCGCGAGCTCATCGCGCGGGGCGCGCTCGGGGCTGTCTCGACGCACGACCTCGGCATCACGGTGCTCGAGGCGGAGGCGGGCGGTCGGGTCGAGAACGCGCATTTCGAGGAGCAAGTGGAAGGGGACGAGATGACGTTCGACTACATCTTGCGTTCCGGGGTCGTCCAGAGTTCGAACGCATTGAGGCTCATGCGAGCCATCGGAATCGACGTAAACGAGATATAAAATTGAAACCAGAAACGGCGCTACACTCCTCCCAATGACCGAACGCCCTCCGTCCGGACCCCTGAGCGAACGCCCTCAGCCCGGACCGCTGAGCGAACGCCCTCGGCCCGCCCCGCGCGTTCTCGTCGCGGCGGTCATGCAGTCGAGAAGCATCATGATCGAGGCCCTCGGAAAGGTGGCCGTCGAAGAAGTAGTGAACGCTGGCCTCTCGCTCGTGCGCAGCGTCGTGGTCAATGGAGAACGGCAGTACATCCAGCAGCTGGTATCGAACGTGTCGAATGCCAACGAGGCAGATGCCATCTTGATGGTGGGCGGCGTCGGGATTGGTCCGCGCGACGGTACCTGCGAGGCAATCGACGCGTTCGTCGACCGGCGCATCGAGGGGTTCGGCGAAGCGTACCGGCGGATGCTCAGTGAGGAGATCGGCGTTCATGCTTTCTTGGCGCGCGCGACCGCGGGCGTCTACAACCAGTGCTTGGTTTTTGCGATGACGGGTCGCGAACCAGACGTGCGACGAGCGATGCGCGATCTCATCGTGCCGACGCTACCGAAAGCGATCGAGCTGGCGACGGGCCGCAGGCGGGGCGGCGAGGTTCGCGGTTGAGCGGCGCCCTCAGCCGCCGCCCGCTTCGCGCACGCCGCTCGCGTCCTGGCCGCCATCGCCCATCGCGCCCCCGTCGACGG
>JALYHX010000063.1 GCA_030776305.1 Myxococcota bacterium | reverse complement strand
GTGATCGGATCGCGCGCGACGTCGTGCTCGCTGCGGGCGTCGAGCGCGCCTGGACTATCGCAGGCGCGCGCGTCGTGAGCGCGAGCGGCGAAGGCAATGGCGACTCGCCTGCCGACGCGTTCATCCGCACCGTCATCGACGGTGCAGCCCAGTACGAGCACGGCTTGCTTCGCGCGCGCACCTGCGCGGCGCTGGCGGCCAAGCGCGCCCACGGTGAACGCGTCGGGTCCGTGCCGTTCGGCTTCGCGGTCCACGCCGATGGCGTGCGCCTCGTCGTCGATGAGCGAGAGCAGGCGACGATCGCGCGTGCGCGCGAGCTTCGTGTCCGCGGTCTATCGCTTCCAGCATCGCGCAGCGACAACATCCCTGCCCGACGAGTGCGGTCGTACGCGAAGATCGCCTGGTCACCGTGCTCGTTCTCGAAGTAGCCGGCACCGCTCGCTTGACCTGTTCTCGTTCGACCGGCGAAATCCCGCCGGACCGCCGCTCGTGCGCACGATGACAAGCTGGCCATCCTCGCGGCGCAGCAGTCAAGTGTCCTGCGACAGGTCGCGATCTGTCCGGGACGCCATAAGCGCCGGCCAAGCCCGCGAGCTCACTCGTGGCTATCCTGGCACGCGGCACGCGAAGTGCGGCAGCCTTCGTGGCCTCGCTCGCGCCCGCATACGTCCCCCGCAAGCCGACGGAGACGGTTCTCCATCAGCTTGTGCGCGCAAATTTGGAAAGCTTCATCGCCTACGCTCGAGCAAACTACGAAGGTGGGCTGCCCCGCTACGTCCAGCAGGAGTTCCGGGCCTACGTCGCTTGCGGCGACTTTTCGGAAGGCTTTTCCAGGGTCCGGTGCGACGCCTGCGGCCACGATCTTCTCGTCGCCTTTTCGTGCCACGGCCGCAGCATCTGCCCGAGCTGCTGCGGTAGGCGTATGGCAAACGTCGCGGCGTTCTTGGTCGATCGAGTCCTGCCGGACGTGCCCTTGAGGCAGTACGTCCTCTCGCTTCCGTACGAGCTTCGCCGGCTCGCCGCTTCAATGCTGACGTGCTCACCGCGCTGGCGCGCATGTTCGTCGAGACGGTCTTCGCGAGCTACCGTGTCCGAGCGAAGCGCACCGGGTTCGACGATGGACGGTGCGGATCGGTGCTCGCGGTTCAGCGATTCGGCAGTCTGAACTTGAACGTCCACTTCCATGTGCTCGTACTCGACGGCGTCTTCACGCGCGACGAGCACCGGAACGTGCTGTTTCACCCCGCCCCTGCGCCGACCCTCGCGGATCTCAACGGCATCGCAATTACACCTTCCGCGGGCCTCCCTAAGCCCGCGTCAGCTTTTCGGACGCTACGGGTGGCGCGTCCAGTCCTTGGTCCACCGGGGGCGCTATCTCGTCCTACTCCTCCCGCGAAATCGTGGTTCACTGACTGGGCCGGCTCGCGTCTTTAGCCACGAGCGTACGATCCCATGAAGGCGCGCGTTTTTCTTCTCCTTGCCTTGGCCACCTTGCTGGGGGCTTGCGTAGACGCCGGCCCCAGCGGCCCGTCGGGCGACGCTTCGACAATAGCGCCCGACGGGATGGTAGTCGGCAGTGACAGATCGTCAGCACAAGCGGACGCGAACGGCGCCGACGCCGACGCCGACGATTCGTCCGCCGCCGACGCGACCATTTCCCCAGAGAGCGACGCGCCCACGGACGACGCACCCCCCTCCGACGCGCCCACGGTCATTCCCGACGGTTCGGTCATCGGCTGTATGTGCACGAGCGGCCTCATTTGCTGCCGCACGCTCATACAAATGGGTGGAATCAATAACTGCGTTTCTCAATGCCTTCCGGTGTGCTACCGGCCGTGCTGAAGAACGTTTTGTTCTCCGCTTGTTCTTCATCGCGGGCGGGGGCAGCGCACTTGGGCCACTGCGAACGACCCTCGGTGGCCCAACTTCGAGTTCGTTCAGAGTTGGGCACGCTTCATTGAGGACAAGGTCACGACGGTGGCCGGAAACGACTTCAATGGTTACTGCGTTTTCTCCGATGCTGGTGCACCAGACGCAAACCAGGGCGCGAGTTCGGACGCCGACACTCGACCCGACTGACGTCCGGCGGGCGGTTTTTCAGCCATCCCGTAGCGCGGGGCGGCCCCCGGAGAGAGCTGCCTCGGCGGCATCGCGCGGATCCCAAATCGAATGGGCGCCGGCCCGAACGCAAGGTCGCTCAGGCTCGGAATGGCGAATTCCAACGCGTCGGACCCTACGGATAGCCCTGGAGGGTGGAGTTCGTCACTGTGATGCTCTTTGCGTTCACGCCGACGGCGGTCCCTGCGCTCATCACGCTGCCTGTTGCAGCGGTCGTCCAATGCCCACCCGTGTTCCCCGTCATCGTCGAGTCTGTGATGGTAAGGGTCCCTATCATGTCGTCGCTGGTGAAGAAAAGGCCGCCCCCGAACGCGTTGGTACCGGCGCTATTGTTGAGGATTGCGTCCCCGCAAAGCGTTATGTTCACCGAGTTTCCGTCGCTGTAGATGGCACCTCCGTTTCCACCGGACCCGGTTTCGTTTTGACCGTTGTTCATGGCGGAACACTTGGTGGGCTCATTGCTGTTCGCGTCGTGTCCAGAAGCCGTATTGCCCGTAAACAAGCTGTTGTAAATGTCGAGCTCGGTGAAAAGGCCTCCTACGGCGCCGGCGTTGCTTGCGGTGTTGTTGCTGAAGGTGCTGCCAACAATCAATGCTCCATTCTTGCTTCCCAATACGTAGATTGCGCCGCCGCCTGTGTCAGGTCCGAGAGGTGCAGCCTGATTGTTGGTGAAGATCGAATCGATTACCGTAAGGTTGCCGTCGCGCATGTAGAGGGCGCCACCTTCGCCGTCATTCCACCCTTGCGAACAGGGCGCCGGAGCTGAAGGGATGGCCTGGCTGGGCGTCTTCTTGCCATTGATCAAGGCGATGTGCTGGAGCGTCAGGCCATTGTCATTCGCCCGAAAATTCGGGCTATTGAAGCTCAAGATCTGCACGGCTTGTCCGCCATCGAGCGTGACTTTGTTGCCCCCGTCGATGACGGTATTCTTATTTGTAGGTAAATTCAGCGTGGCGCTGATTGGAATGGTGACCGCGCCGCTGCCGCAATTGAAGGTGATGACCCCGCCTTGCGCCACTGCCGCCTGAAGCTGGCTGAACGTGCAGCTCGCCGCAGTGCCGGTGCCCACCACGGCCGTCGGATTGGCTATGTCGGCAGGTTGGCCCTTCGCGGGAATGCCAGCGCTGCACGAGCCATTGGGGTTACCGGCTTGCCCCATGGTTCTGGCGTCCGACGCGGTGGTGGCTGCGTCTCCAGGAGGCGCCGTGCCGTCCTGGGCCAGGCTGGTGTCGTGCGCGCTACCGTCGGGCATTCCACTGTCGGGCGGTCCGTTACCCGATTCCGGCGCGGTGGTGGCTACGTCTCCAGGAGGCAAAGTGCCATCCTGGCCCTGGCTAATGTCGTGCCCGCCGCCGTCGGTCATGCCATTGCCAAGTCCGTCACTCGATGATGGGCCTGCACCGGAACTACAGCCAACCCACGCGATGACCGGTAACGCCAAGGCCAACGAAATACGCATGCGAGAACTCCCGGTGTGGAAATAACCTGAAAAGCTTGCCGAGATCAGATCACGCGTCGCGTGATCCATCATAGGGTGAGCGGCACGTGCGAGCAATTGGTCTTCGAGACGTCGCAACGCATCCCACTCAATTAGAGCGCAGGTTGTCACATACCGACCGGCATGTGACAGAAACCAAGCGTGCCGCACGGCTTGCTCCCTAAATGGGCCTACGACCGCCTACTCGCTCGACGTGGGCAGGGCTCTCGCGCCCGTGGCAAGATCGGTGACGGTGACCGAATGGGGCGAGCGCGCCCCGCTCTCACGCGCGAGAATACCGACGCGGTCGCTCCTCCGTAGCGGCTGAGAAGTCCCACCCACTCGAACGCCGCGGACGGCGCATCGTTTTGGTGCGGACAGGACCACGCGCGAGACCGACGATCGCGAGCGGGGCAGGGGTTCCTGTCGATCGCGTGCGGTCTCGAGCGCGTTCGCACCAGGCTGTTACCACTCGGGCTCCGTACGGACAAACGCCGCAACGTGATCCCGACACCGAGGACAGCCGCGATCGTGCGCTGTCGTGAATCGCGCTCGTCCTGCCCGTCCAACACTTCACGTTGCTATTGGTCCCAGCTTCCATTACACGATGAGGCTTGACAAGATGCGCAAATTTATCGTCTCGGCTCTATTCGCTCTCTGCAGCTTCCTTTCGTGGGTTGCTTGCAAGTCCAACGACATAGTCACGGGCAACGGCAACACCACCATCGGCCAGCAGTGCAACGCAGCGGCTGGTTCGTCGGACGCCGGCGGCGGCGCTTGCGTTACCGGCGCCGTGTGCAGCGTCAACTACTGCCGGACGGCGTGCACGACGGACCACGACTGCAATGGGGCTGGGAGCGTGTGCCTCTCGGGCCCAGGCGGTGGCGGGTGCCGGCTGGACCGCGAGGC
>JALYHX010000062.1 GCA_030776305.1 Myxococcota bacterium | reverse complement strand
GTTGCGGAGCTCGCGGCGGTGGGCGAGAGCGACGTCGCGGAGCCACGACGTGAAGCCGATATGACTGACATCGTGCGTGTCGAGCTCCGGGCGCTGGAGGCGCGGGCCGCACGCGCGGGGGTCGAGGTCCACGTGCGCACGGTACCGGATGATCCGAATGCGCGAATCGTCTCGCGCGTCGCGCCGAGGTTGACGGCGGTGATGGCGCGCGAGCTTATGGCCTACGCAATCGCCGCGACGCCGCGCGGCCACGGCGTCGTTGTAACCGTCGTTGCAGCGGGTGCTCCTTTCGATCCCCATGTCGCTGGGGTCGGAGCCGGCAACGGACTGGGTGTGCGCATCGTCGTCGACGACGCAGGAACGATCCTTCCAGCCTCGGCGCGTCGTGCGCTCTTGGCGCTGGAAGTGGAGCCGGGCACGTTCGGTCGTCCGAGCAGTGTCGCACTCTCCATCGCCGCCGAGATCGCCACGGCTCAGGGTGCACTCTTCGAGCTTTCCGACGGTCCCCCACAAGGGGCGACGGGTGAGCGTGGCTCTGGGGGGCGGGGGCTGGGTGGTGGGGTGAGAGTCGTCGTCACCTTCCCGCGCTAAGGCTCGTATGCCATGCTGCGGGCGCCTGTCGGCGCTGCGATGCACATTCTCGTCATCGAGGACTCGGATTCGATTCGGCACATGATTGAGGTGCTCGTTCGCGCGCGCGGCCATGAAGTCGAGGCCGTACCTACCGGCGCGAAGGGCATCGACAGCGCGCTGACGCGGCCGCCACAGGTCATCTTGCTTGATCTGCATCTGCCCGGGCCGTTCGATGGGTTCGATGTCTGTCGGAAGCTGCGCCAGGCGGAAGCGACGCGAAGGGTTCCTATCATCATCATCAGTGCGCTCACGGACGACGCTTCGAAGCAGCGCGCGCTCGACGCCGGCGCCACCGCCTACTACACGAAGCCGTTCAGCCCGACGGCACTATTGAAAGAGATCGAGTGGATCCCGATGCGGGAGAGCGGCAGGGTGCCTCCCAAGTGACGCATCGTTTGCCATTCATTTTGCGCTGACGTGTGCGATGCGCATTGACCCTTTGGCCGGTACGACACGGGGCGCGTCATCTGTGCCGAAGTCGCTGACGCGCACGTGCAGCCGTTTGCGGTACGTAGTCGGCCCTGCCAAAAGGACATCCATATCCTCGTCGCAGCGCAAATGGTCGATGCGCGCCTCGGGCCCGATGCCTGCGAGCATCCAAACTTCAGCGCCACGCGGCGTTGCGACAACGTGTACCGTGCCCGGCGAGCCTTCCCCACCCACAGCACTACCTGGCTCGCCGGCTGGCCATGGGTCAGCACCTGCCCCCCGCGATCGCGACGGATCAAGCTGCACGGCCGCCTCGAAGCGTGGCTTGCCGTCCGAGCCATTGTCCCAAACGGCCCCGGGGGGGACGACCACCCGCTTGGGCGCGTAGCCCTCGGCCGTTGCCACGAACTCGAGGCGCGCGCCCACCGGCATTCGTGGGACGTCCACTGGGGCCTGCCCTTCGTGGAGCAACACTTCGGCATGAGGGGGCACGTCGGCGATGAGAAGTGTTCCCGTGCAAGGTGGCGATGTTGCGTCGCGTGCCCCGAATGTTTCCGAACGCTGCGCGGCGGCCGCCGCGTGATGCGCGCGCGCGCCGAGACGGATCTGCCATAGGGCATAGGAGCCCCCGCCGATCGCGACGAGCGCCATTGCGAAGAGCCCGCCCCATCCACGCTTTTTCGCGGGACTACGCGCGCCCGGTGAAGTTGTCCGTGATTTCAGCTGTGCGGGTTGGGTCGGGAGCCGACGCTCCTCCAGTCTGGTTGCAGCCGGCGACACGCGTTGCGGCCGGCTCGACGCCGGCGCCGCGTCCGTTCGCGCGTCACTATTCATCGCGAGAAGTGCATCCACCCCCGAGTCGGCAGTGGACGCGCTCTCGGGAGGTGTACGAGCCGCGTCGCGTCCGATGCGCCGCGCCATTTCGGTTGGGGCGGGGGGCGTCGGTTCGAGCCCGGCGATGGCTTTGAGCGCGCGTACCTGTTGGTACTCGTTCCCCGCAGATACGCCGAATTGTGCGATGAGGGTATCGACGTCCGCTTGCGAAGCAGAGGGGGCCCGGGCACGGGGTACGCACTCGGTAGTGGAAGTCTCGCTCCAGATGACTGGTGCGGTCCGCTTCATGAGCTCGCTCGGGACCTTCGCGCGCGTGGTCGTAGGGTCCTCCTCGCGCGAAAATGTGGAAGTGGGGGGTCGGGCAGGGCCAGGCTGGCTCGACGCCGGAGATGCTGGCTCCTTCGAGCGTGGCGAGGACGGCGAAGGAAGAGTGTGCCGTCCGACGCCGAGTGTGACGCGCTTGACCTCGCGAGCCAATCTGGCGAGCGCACGTCGGCCCGCGGCCCGATTGACGGGAATGAGCGCGGCTTCCAGTTCTTCAGCGAGGGCGGGCAGGCCCCCGCCATTCCTGCGCTTGCTCGCCGCGGCCAGCGAGGGCGTCTGGGAACCGCTCGCCTCGAGAAGGCGCGCGAGCGAGGAACGGATGGACGCCTCGGCGTCGCCGCTCACCCTTTCGCGTTTCAGGCGTACGAGGGCCACCGTTCCCTCGTCGCCGACGTACACGCTCTTTGGGTCGACGTCCCCGCCACCGGGGTCGGCGTGTTCGGCGATTTCGAGAGCGAGGTATCCTGCCAGCTCAGGGGCGAGCGGGACCCGGCCCGCGGCCACAACGGTCAGCAGCTCATCGAGCGTTACCGATGCATCGAGCGGCCCGCCGCTCATGGCGAAGGCCCCGATTCGGCGACTGACCGCACGGGAACCCCCGCGTGCGCGAGAAAGCGCTTCGCATCACCGATGGAACATGCGCCATGGTGGAAGATACTCGCGGCGAGAACCGCGCTCGCGTGTCCCTCTGCGAGGCCCGCGCGCAAATGGTCGAGGGTCCCGACCCCGCCGCTCGCAATGACCGGCACGGCAACTGCGTCGGAGACTGCGCGCGTCAGCTCGAGGTCGTAGCCGGCAAGCGTCCCGTCTCGGTCCATGCTTGTCAGCAGGATCTCTCCCGCGCCGAGCGCCACAGCTTCTACCGCCCACTTCACGGCGTCGAGCCCGGTGTCGGTACGGCCTCCATGCACGAAGACGCCCCAGCTACCGCCGTGTTTGCGCTTCTTCGCGTCGATGGCGACGACGATCGCCTGTGCTCCCCATGCATCGCTGCAGCGCCTGACGAGGGATGGTGTCTTCACCGCGGCCGTGTTGATGCTGACTTTGTCGGCTCCGGCAGCGAGCAATGCGCGTACGTCTTCCTCTGCGCGAACTCCACCGCCCACGGTGAGCGGGACGAAGATGACGTCCGCGGTGCGCGCGACGACGTCGAGCAGCGTGCCACGCCCTTCGTGCGACGCACCGATGTCGAGCAGGGCCACCTCGTCGGCTCCTTCTGCGTCGTACCTACGCGCTTGCTCCACGGGGTCGCCGGCGTCGCGCAGCCCAACGAAGCGCACTCCCTTGACGACGCGCCCTCCCTGGACGTCCAGGCACGGGATTACCCGCTTCGCGAGCATCGTAAGGGCTTACCCGCCGCGGCTCGGTTCGTAAAGTCGTGGAGACGGCGCTATGGCTGGGGAGGTCGAGACGAACGAGCCCGCGCTCCCTGCGCCGCTCGACCTTGCTCGGTGGCGTCGTACTGGTCGAGCAGCTTCTCGATCGAAGCGAGGCTGTTCTCGATGGCGTCCTGGACGATCGCATACATCGTGGTGCTGGAGCCTTTGAGTGCCTCGTAATAGCGCTGGCGCTCGGTTGAATGGATGATTGCGGGCGGATAGCCGCCGCGCAACAGGAGCAAGTTCATGACGAGTCGAGCGACCTTGCCGCTGTCGCTCGTGAACGGAAAAATCCGCAAGAGATCGTAGTGCGCGCGCGCCGCGAGCCGCACGGGGGTGCGCGTGCGACGTGTCTCCGGGTCGTTCAACCAGTCGATGATCTGCCTCAGCTTGTAGGCGATCTTGTCGGGCGGCGTGTACTCGTGGAAGTAAAGACGGTGCTGGGGGATGTCTTTTCGGTACTTGACGGTTTTGATGTCACCCTCCTCGGGGTGCAGGACACAATAGATGCGCTTGACGATGTCGACCGTGACTGGCTGGCGTCGCTTGATCGCAAGCTCACGGACAACGTTGAGCGCCTCGCGGTGCCGGCGAATCTCCTCCACGACGGGCTGCGAGCTCGAGTCGAACCCCACATGGGCGTCGTCGGGGCCAATCGCCGTCCGAAGCTCCGCGACGGTATAGACGACCCCCTCGAGGGCGCTGTCGTGCGCAATCCAGCTGATGTCCAGGTCGTTGCGATAGACCGCCTGGAGCTCACCGGGTGCGCTTTTCAGTCGATCCTCCAGGTACGCGGTTCGGTCCTCGACGGAAAGCACCTTCTTGGGCGCCTCGGGCGGTGCTACAGCAGCCTTCTTTTTCGTCGAAGATCGTGACGACATCGCGCCGGAGTTGGCCATTCGGAGACGTGGGGGTGAGCTAGGGGGTCCGCGACCCGGAAATGGGCCCTTAATGGTACTTACGCGAAAAGCCTCGCATTTTGGCGTCCGCCGGCGGCGAAGCCCGCGTAGGCTAATGAACTGCGAATGAGCGCGTCAAGGCCGCTCGTCGTCAGACGAAGCTGGAGGACCTGATACGGTGCGGCCGGTGCTCGTCCAGCTCGCGGTCCGGAATGTCGTACTCATCGAACGACTGGTGCTCGAGTTGGCTCCCGGGTTCAATGTGGTCACCGGCGAAACAGGCGCTGGAAAGTCGATGGTCGTCGACGCACTGTCGCTGGTTTTGGGGGGGCGCGCTCGACCCGAAGTGGTTCGCGGTGGGGCCGAGGAAGCTGAGGTGGAGGCGCTGTTCGAGCTCCCGGCGGGGTCACGCGTCGCTGCGAAGCTCGAGGCTGCGGGAATTCCGGGCGAGCGAGAGCTCGTCGTCCGGCGGGTCGTCCAGGCCGAGGGACGGAGTCGAGCGTACATCAACGGCCGCCTCTGCACGGCCGCACAACTCGCTGACATTGCTGCCGACCTTTGCGATATCGCATCCCAACACGAGAGCGTCGCGCTCACCGATCCGTCAACTCACCTCGAGTACCTCGACGCCTTTGGCCGCCTGCAATCCGAGCGCGCTCAAGTCGGCGAGCGGGTTGACGCGCTCGCCGAGTTGTTGCGCGAGCTCGACTCGGCAACGAGGCAGGAACGTGAGCGTGCCGAACGAGAGGACTTTTTAGGGTGGCAGATTCGTGAGATCGACGAGATCGGGCCGCGCGAAGGCGAGGAGACGGAACTCTTGCATGAGCGCGGCCGATTGCGCCACGCGGAGAAATTGCAGGCTGCGACGCGTCGTGCCGCCGAACGACTCTACGAGGGAGATGCGGCGGTATGCGACGAATTGGCGCGCATCGCCGCCGAAGTCGATGAAGGGGCAACCCTCGACGGGTCACTCGTCCCATTCGCCCGCACGATCGAGTCGTCTCGAGCGGAGCTCGCGTACGCGGCGCGAGGGCTCGCCGACTACGCCGATTCGGTCGAGGCGAACCCAGAGCGTCTCGCGGAGGTCGAGGAGCGCTCGTCTCGACTTCAAAAACTGTTGCGGAAACACGGTCCGAGTACGCAGGACGTAATTACCCATCGCGCGACGCTCGCTCGCGAGTTGTCGTCGATCGCAAGCGCCTCGGACCGCGCGGCGCAGCTGCAGGCGGAAAAAACTCGTCGCTTCGCCGAGGTCGCCGAGGTTGCGCGTGCTTTGTCGCGCAAGCGGCGCGATGCCGCAGAGAAGCTCGCTGACGCGATTGGTCGTGAGCTTTCGCAGCTCGGGATGGGCCGTGCGAGGGTCGTCGTGGACGTTTCGCCCACCGCGGCTTCGGGTGAAGCGCTGCTCGTCGACG